>NZ_JBYTBS010000062.1:0-42054 GCF_058789495.1 Paenibacillus sp. FW126-R14
TCTTTGCAGATGAATTCGACAAAAATGCTCTAAAACCCTTGTGAAATAAGGATCTTTTGATTATTCAGCAAGCCCTAATTACTTTTCTTTGGTCTGGTATGTAGTCAATGTTAAAATGTCTCTTTAGAAAACTATCTGATAAAACTTCTTTATAAAAATAGTGTTCTTGTATGTCTCTAATCTCTTGAGCAAGTAACCTACTCTCATTTTCAATTAAAGAGCCTACTTGTAAATGATACCTTTTTTCGGAAAGTAGTAGCCCCTTATAAAAATTATATAAATCGATATCTAATGTATTTAGCTTAAACATCAGACTGCCTTCTCTCTCTTAAATTGTTCGATGAAATTATCTGCATTATGATTATAAGGATTACTTTAAATTCTTTTTTGATTCCATTGCCCATATCTTCTCCAACCAAGTTACTTCTACGCGGTAGTGCAACAAGTCTCACTTAGGATATCTCCTTAAAATCCTTAAAAACCAAGACAGTTTCAAAAGAATACTAAATTGTCTTTGATCGGCAAAAAATCTTCATGCACCGTAACATTAAACAAACAAATAAGTAATTGAATGCAAATTCAGTCATTATATAAGCACATACATTAATTAAAGTCTTTAATTATCTTTTTGCTACGGGCATAGTGAAGGTATAAAAAGCCTTTATCCGACAGTTTCTCGTAAGTACTTTTGCTAAGATTCATATAATTCAATGAAATCTCCAAGACACCTGCAACACCAACACCAGTTATTACTGCAGGAGTTGAAAATTCGACTATCTTTTGTCCGGTAATCCCAGCAATAGCAGCTAACATTGTCGGTGACTTAATATTAATAATTGATTTTAGAGATGACAAAAAAAAGTTAATACCTGCACCTTTTAACATCTTCATCGCATCTCTTGTTCCTTTTTCAATCTTTTCCTGAAAAATTATCGTACTATTTTTTAACTCATCTTCAGATTCTGAATTACTAACTTGCTTCTCAAAGTCATTTAAGATATTCCTAAATGAGAGCAGCTCATCTCTATATTTATTTTTAAAACGTAAAATCTGCTCGTAAGATACATCTTGACTAGGTACTGGTAAAATGTTAAGCGAGAGATTGAAGAAAGGTTTTTTATTCATGAAGGGTTTTTTGGAAGTTTGTTTAACTGGAAACACATTGTTTATAGCGTCAAGGCGATCGGTGCCTATTACTGTGTAATTAACATCTGACAACGCTATGTACTTTGCAAGAGTCGACATATAAGTTTCCGCTAATTGGCTCTCCATAATTAACCATTCACTATCATCAACTGTAGAAGAAGATAATCTTTGCCTATAAAGCATCTCCATTATCCTACTAGACATTTTATCTCTATGAATTCCATAAAAATCATTTGTTTTCTCGTTATGTTTATTTGATTTCAACTTAAAGCCGTGTTTGCGAGATACATTATTTGCTGTAGTGTAGCTGCGAATTTTTTTAATGCATTCTTCCTCAAACTGTTCAAAATATTGGCTTGTCATTAATTGATCAGGGTAGATGGGTCTGTATTCACCGTTATCCCTTAAATATTGATTTAAATAATTATTAAATTCTGGCTCATATTCTAAACCTCTTGGAACAATTGAACTAACCTCATCCCAATATAATAGTGCTTTTTTTAACCATGGTCCGTCAGGGAGCATTATATCAGGATAATATAGGATCGTTCTTCTCATGGAGTCATCTCCTCGTTATCAATCTATATTAGTAAGTAATCCAAATCTCACAGCTTGAAATCAGCAGGTAAGCCCTGATTTAATTAGGCAATCGCGCTATCCATTGCTGGTGTTATCGTATATTAATCTACTTAACTGTCTACGCCGCCAAGATTACCAACGAGTCGATACAAGACAGTCTCAACATCCGGAACAGGCACCTGCGGCAGGCCGGACCCCCACCGCACCCGTGGTTTAAGAGGCATTAGCAGGAGATATCCCTTACATTGATTTTCCCGGTTCAATAATATTTTTAGTAATTTCAAAGATTTCCGATTTCCTCCACACGCTGTAATCACCCAAGATATAGAACCGATATTTGGCACGTGTAGCCGCAACATTCACAATATTGGGCTTCACCCAACGGACGGCACCTTCCGCCCTTGCATCACAGCCTAACAGCAAGATAACCTCCTTCGCTTCCTTTCCCTGAAATTTATGAACCGTTCCACAATATTGCTCCAGCCACGTTTCCACTTCATCCTTATAAATACTGAGCTCATTCGCCCCACTGACCATCCCCCGGATGCCCTGGATGACGGTCGTAAATGGCGAGATTACATATAGATCCGGAAGACCATTATAATTGCGGAAACTTTGGATAATCAGATCAAGTGCAACCTTTCCTTGTTCCGGAACGAAGTGATTCTTGTTCCCGTCCTCAAAACCACCCACATCTATCCAACAACTCTGCTTCAAAACAAACCTTCTCTTGTCCTCTTCCTTTGCCGCCGCAGTCTGCAGTTTCATTGTTCCGTCATAGGATAGGGTATTTGATATCGTAAACATGGGGTCCGTACATCTGCGGTGGACAATTAATGGGCAACCCACCCACTTCGTTTCATTCATGATTCGATCTGCGATATAAGATCCATAAACGTTGATTCGATCAGCGAAATTCTGCACGGAAAGGGTCTTGTTCAGGTAAGGCAATAGCAGCTTATTGCTCAAGACCTTTTTTATGGCATCGGAATCCGCTGTAACAACTGGTTCTACTTGTTTGGGGTCGCCTACAACAATTACTTTTTTGCTTCTCCACATTGCCCCCAGCGCGACATGCGGCGCAGCTTGTCCTGCCTCATCAATGATCAATAGCCCCATACTTCCCCGCATCCGGTTATAGCGCAAAAAACGTCCGACAGAAGCAAACGTGGTTGAAAGAACCGGGGTCAGCAGGAAAAGGGTATTCAATAAATGCGGAAAAGAATCATTCCGATCGTCCAGGCTGAACTGCACCAATTCGTTTTGACAGTTTTCCCGGTACTTCCACATCATGGACAGGTTGATAAAATTAAATCTGCACGATTTGGAGGAGAGGATGAACTCCTTATGGACCTGCAAAGCATGATAAAGGAGCTTTTCGCGTTCCCGGTTATACTCTTCTGTTATCCAGGGATTGCTTAGTTGAGCCCGGGTATTCTTTTCAAGCTCACTGCTTCCGAAATCCTCCCAGAACTTATCATCTAGTACAGTCATATTCCGCCCTAGAGCTGAAAGTTCGGCTTGCAACTCTAGGCGGTTCTTCTCCATCTGACACCGGATATCCCCCATCTGTTTGTTTAATTCCTGGATCCGGCGTTCACTTTCTCGTATTTCATGTTTCTCTTCTTCAATTTGTACAAATAGCCGTTTCAGTATATCCTCATACTCGGCTAGAAGGGCCTCCTCTTTGCCGTGTTCCTGGTCCATCATCTGTAAGCTTTCCCATATACGCTCTTGTTCCCGCTTAATTTCCTCCCTTTGGTCCTTCAGCTCTTGGATTTGTCTCAGCCTTTCCGTCTTTATCAGCCAGCCAAACAAGATTTCGATCAGCTTTCTTTCATCTTCCTTCTCGATCAAATGCTCCTGAATCATTTCAATCTGTTCTTGGAGCACAGAGCTCTGGTGATTCGTATCTTGAATGTGTTTCTGCTGTTCGGCTAGTTTCTGTTGTGTTGCTGTTGTTTTCTTTCTGGTTGCAGACTCTTCTGCAGCAAGACTGTCTGCTCTCAAATGACATTCTTGAAGCTCTTTCCTAAGTTTTTTTATTTGAGCTTGGTATTCTTGGAGAAGATTCTCATGCTCCTGCTTCTTCTCACGATAAACATCGGATAGTCGGCTGTTATCAGCCAGCTCTTGCTTTAGCTTTGAAACTTTATTCCATTGAGTCTTAAACTCCTCTTTTGCTTGGACGAATATCTTGTGACGTTCTTTAATCCAATCGTTCTTCGAGAGAAACTGTTCAATGAGGTCCCTCAATACATTATAATAATACTTATTTATGTTGGAGGCTTTGCCCATTGGCGCTGAGATCAGCCCCCATGCATTAAGTGATTCGGTATCCTCCGGCTCTTCACTTGAAACCATCAATTTATGAGCCAGCCACGAAAAGTAAACCTCCCCTTTTTCCGCAGCCTCATAACGACCCTTTCCCTCTTCGGCGGGTCTGAATACCTTATATGTTTCTTTCTTCCCGTTCCTGGAACAATCGAATAATGCTATCACCTCGGTTAAGCCCTTCGCAACATCTACTGAATCTTTAGCATTGGGCTGAAGATTCTCAAGCAATCCCAGGCCGCTCGGCAGCTCTTTTGTTATATTTTCGACTGCGGCGTTGTTGCAAGAAGCTACGAGCATATTAAAGTCAGTCAGCCGTTCATTCTTAAGCACATAATATTTATTGCAATATTGGTCATAGCCGTTATTGGCAAAGGTCCCATGTTTGAAATGCCTTGCCTCGAATGCATCGTCAGCATGCTTATAATCACACAGCAGTCTGGCACGTTCGACAATGTTTGAAGCGATGATCTCTTTAAGCAGCGTTGTCTTCCCCGTACCCGGAGGGCCATTTACCGAGAAAATCCGTCTGACCTCGCCGGTCTCGCTAATCCCCATATTGATCGCGAGCTGCTGCATCAAGACAGGGTTATACCGGGAGGGCCATTTCCCTGAGGGCGCCTTGTCTGCATAGAGCCATTTTTCAATATGGGTTCTGTCGTTTCTTATATCAACGCGTTTTTCAACCCCGGCTTCTTTACCCTGCCCAGATTGCTCCAAATAGGCACCGACAATATAATCAATAAGGTCCGCATGCATGGCCGTCTCCTTACCAGCAGCACGCAACGACTCTTTCACCATGTGCAGATCCTCGGAATAAAACCCCTTTACAAGCTCGCTTACATCCTCTGCCTTCTCTTCTTCCTTCATAAAAGTCTCGGCATTGTTATATCGTGTGTAAATTAGATTCCCTTTCAGTACCGGCTTCTCTACGGTTTGGCAGATAGGCCTAATATACTGTTCGAATACCTCAAGGTACAGCTCCTCAATATTCTCTGACTTCAAGGGCTCTATCTTGCTGAATTTTCCCTCGAAGCCCCTGATCTCTTCCTCATAATGTCTGCTTGACAGACGCTCCCCTGCATTATTACCGGCACTGAGAATTTGTCGGATCCCCCAGACCAATGGTGATAACCTAAAACTGTGTTCAATATAGATGCCTTCTTGGTTTAATTTGAGACCAATAAGGCAAATTTCACTCGTATCCTTCTCAGGTATGTCATCATGAAGTTGTAACCCTCTGTATAATGCCTCTATCAAAAGCTCTCTTTCCATTCTCCCTACGCACAGATGGATCACACTGCTATTTACAGAGTGGCCCGGATACATAAGGGTATCGGCTTCGATTAAATCGGCGATCGGATGTTTTAACGGCAAATTATGAAACAGCTGAAATTTTGTAATTTTCCGCTCTTTTTCCTTGTTCACCCGTTTACCCTGAATACCTTTCTTGGTCAGCTCCACCAGCTTCCTATTTTCTCTTTTGTCTTGTGGAAACTGATCTTGGTCTAACAGCTCCACAGTATGCCAAAAATCCACGATTTGATAAGCAAATTCTCTTTTTTCTTGGAAAGACAAATTCATAAGATTGTAAACCTCCGGTGTAGTTCTTGTATTATCATAAACCATTTTACCTTTCCCCGCCTCCAGAAAATAACAAAACCGGAGAAACCAGCAACATAACTGGATCATCCGGTTCTATTCACATTACGGACTGTGGTTGGTTTTCTTCCCCGTAATGACAACTCACTTATCCCCGATGGGGGTACATCAGACTATCCTCCAGTTCAGTCAGAAACAACGGCAAAGTTAACATAGGCATTAATCAAATTGGCTTGGTGCTTGTACGTCCCGCGGCGAGAAATAACGAGAATATAGTCCTGCTCACGATCTTGGTGAAATGAAAGATGCCATCAAATTGACGCCAATATCAACGAAATGACTCATGATTCGAGTGCTCCTTTTCCTCCGTCTCCATCACATAGCAGCTTACGAGTGGCACACGGTCAGCTAGCTATACTTCGGTACCAACATATTGGAAAGTGGCACCTTCTTGTTTTGCATGTGCCGTGTCCACTTGGAGTATGACTAGTTGCCCCCCCTGCGACTTCCTGCCAATATTGTAAAATGCGTTCCTTCCGATAAAAGAACATACTGCCTCCCAATCGGCTTTAATCCTTCGTTCAGCATCAATGGAAGAGCTTGCTTAGTGGTCCCATGTTTCAGTATGCCTAGCGGCTCGCCTAGAGTATATTGTGCTTTACTCCCTTATGCGACCATCATTGAGCTCGAAGCACTGTTTTTCCGAGTTACGGACAACATCCTCCACATATCCCTTATCAACCCATGACTCTTAGCTTTGGTCTGTGTATGTCTTCGAATAGAAAGTCAATACCACGCCGAACTCCTCTGATGTATGCATATGAATCCTTGATCCTTAATTCACTAAAACTTTTCTCCATCGCTTGGTTCAACATCTCTTCCACTTCGCTCCCCCGTTGGACTAATTTCCCTCTTGAAATTATTATCCATTTAATAGACATCCTCTGTAACTATAAACGCTGTTCGATTTTCCGCTCCTGCGCGACCTCGAACAGCAGGCAGGCGGCAGCCTCTTGATATGTCGTATGATAAGGCTCTTCATACACTATCTTCTACCCTGCTATAAAGAAAATACGATAACGTTCTTGACGATAAAATAAAATTGGGTTATTCTGGTATTGAAATTATTATAAGTCGATTATTCGTTATTTGTAGCAGGTTGACCGCCTGTGACCATGAAGTAGCGAATGTGACGAAACCTACAAATGCACCCAACCTCGGGTTATTAGGCGAACGCACATTCCTTCTTTTAGGATCGTGTAGTCGACTAAATAACAGGAGGTTTTTTTATGGTTATTTGTAATTTAAAGACTTTACCGGTGTATGGCGGGTATGGCGGCGAGTGCTTACTCCTTGTAGGCGCGACAGGTGCAGGGAAAACAATGTACATTTTAAACTTGATAATGCCAGCGGCAGCCAAACCTTTTGGTAAGATGGTCGGAAATGGAAGTTCCACATTAAGACCAAAAATAATTGTATTATCCAACGATCCGCAGTTTGACTACAAAATATCTTTATTTGCAAGATTAGATACTCAGCCGCTGAGCCGTTTTGACTTTGATGAAGTTATTGTGGAAGTGCTTGTAGCCTTATGTGTTGACGCTTCTAAAGAGAATGTAAAACGTCCAAAAGTTGCAAAAGATTTGCTAAGTGAAAAGTTTATTGACGGAGAAAATCACATTGCTATCCTGCAACTTTTAAAAGACAGTGGTATAGCTTGGATTAATGAGACAGCAAAAATCATAGACGAGATTAGTCGAAACGATATGCGAGAATTACATCAACTAGCAAAGACAAGAATGGAAGAACCTCAGTCAGAACCATTGGATACAAAATATGCTTCCAGTAAATCTTCAATTGAAATCAAACTAGCTGAAGTCTTACGTGAATATTTAGAAGGGGCATTCCTACTCTCGAATGGTAAAGAAATTGGTACAAAACTGGCCGTTCAATACAATGCCATTAATCAACAGTTAGCGAGTATAGCCCATGAATATTTTGAAAACGGGTATCAGACAGAAGATGGTTACCTCAGTCTCGATTTTCCACTTGACGAATCGGATAGTGGCCTTCAGCAAAAAAAGGATGCTTTCTTTAACAACAATAATAGCGGCAAAATTTCTGTTGAAGTTTTATTTAAAGATATTGTTATTTACGTTCCGATTAATAAGGCGATTGCTTCACGTTTGGGTACTCATGCGAATCAATACCTAAATAGAAATGGACATTTTGAAGTTGGGATTATTGATACAATGGGGGCTTTTCACAGATTTGGTGATAAAGCTGAAAACAAGGAGTATTTTAATCGGTTGCTGCGAAGCTATGATTTTGAAGGTATTATTTGGCTAGCTCCGTTGGAAGAAACAGCGAATGAAAAAAAGTTTCTTCCACTCTCAAGTGAGTTTCTCCGTAGTGTTCCATTCGATATCAACGTATTTATTCTCAGCAATAAATTAGATCTTGCAGTTAAACAATTTGAAGCCCTGTGGAATAGAGATAATACCGTGTATGATCCTTTCGAACAGGATACAATTCATGTTACTCCCCCTAGGGATTACATTCGAAAGAAGCTTATTGAGTCAATGGATAGCATTAGAACAGAGTTAATCGAAAATGTTAGCGAAAATGGTAACGGACGCGTTAAAATTTTGGGGCATAAAGCGACATCGTTCTCTCCTATAAATTTTGATAATTATGAAGTTAGTGACATTAACAAATTATCTGAGACACTAATAACCATGTTTGAGAGTTTTGCATCTGCAAAGGAGCCTTCTGATAAAATACCAGTTAAAATTAACCCTGAATATGGATCAGATATCGGAATCAAACTTATGGACAACTTAATCAAAGACGGACTAGAGAACATAATTCACTCAAGCCTGTATGCAAATATAGCAAATAACTGCCAAGAAAATTCATGGAAAACCCCTCACGGGAATAGCTTCAATGCTTTACCTGATAGACTCTCGTATGGAGAGGGCTATAAAGTAGAATTACATGAGCGATTCAAATATGTTCAATCCTTTAAAATTACATTTCCTGGTTCAATTAGAAATTCATTAAATTCAATTGAACTTGAACTTTCTAGACTTCTAAGACAATGTATTTCAATCCAGGGCATTATTAATAAGGATTCTGAGTTAGAGGAACGTTTATTGACCAAGCTTTTGTCTCACTTCTCGACCCGCAAAGTTACTGCTGCTCTTGTTTACCATAAAACTTTTCGGCCTGTTATGAATGAGGCATACTTTTCCTTCGGCACAAAATTTCGAGCATATATTAAAAATATTGACACACATCTTACCAATAAAGATGATGTAACTTACTATGTTGATGCTATTCAAGCGGAAATACTAAGATCATTTAAAGCCTTGTTAGATAATGATGTGATTTACAAAACAAGCAAGATCTAATTTGACCTTTTTCTAGATGTACTTTTCAGAAGGGACCGCACAGATGCGAGTCCCTTTTATGTCATGCGGATAACGGTGTAAGTTGTCCTGCTATTGCCGGTCAATCTGACTATGTAAGGTTAAACAAAAAAACACCTGATTTCGCATCAGGTGTTCTCAGCACTAATCTATTAATTTCGTCAACAATCAGTCAACTCTATTACTTTCGCACTTCTGTTTCACACTTCCGAATTAACTGTACTACTCCACAAACCCGCTCCACCACTGCAATCTCAGCGATCTGTACCATCCCTCACCAACAAAGCCACTGATTCTACGTGCACCGTATGCGGAAACATATCCACCGGCGTCACCTCCGCGACGCCGTAGCCCCCATCAACCAGCACGCGCAAGTCGCGAGCCAGTGTTGATGCGCTGCACGACACATAGACGACGCGACGCGGCTGCAGCTCCAAGATCGTCGCGAGCAGCGCGGCATCGCAGCCCTTGCGGGGCGGGTCCACCACGATCACGTCCGGGCGAATGCCCTGACGTGTCCACTCGGGGAGGACCACTTCCGCAGGGCCCGCTTCGAAATGCACGTTCGTCATGCCGTTCAACTCGGCATTCTTCCGTGCATCCGCGATCGCCTCTTCGACGATCTCAACGCCATAGACCTGTCCCGCGCGCTGCGCCAGGAACAGGGAGATCGTGCCGATGCCACAATAGGCATCGACGACCACTTCATCGCCGGTCAACCCGGCGTACTCGAGTGCCTTCCCGTACAAGACTTCCGTCTGCACGGGGTTCACTTGAAAGAAGGATCGCGCGGAAATTGCAAATTTCACATCGCCGATATAGTCATAGATGACTTCGCTGCCCCACAGGACGCGAGTCTCATCCCCAAAAATAACATTCGTCTGCTTCACATTAATGTTATGGCAAATGCTCTTCACCGCAGGCAGAGCCTCGCGAATGCCTGCCACCCAATCGTCCGCACGCGGAATCGTGCTGCCATTGGTCACCAAGACGACCATGATCTCGCCCGTGCGGAAGCCGACTTTGACGACGACGTGGCGCAGCAGTCCGGCATTACGCTCTTCATCATAAGCGCGTATACCCAGCCGCGCACCGATGTCTTTCACCCGAGCGACGACCTCGTCGTTCGCCTCATGTTGGATCAGGCACTCTTCCATATCAATGATGCGATGGCTCCCCTGCGCATAAAATCCGCCAATGAGGCCGCCGCGCTCTTCCCCAAAAGGAACCTGCGCCTTGTTCCGGTACCGCCATGGATCGGCCATACCCAGCGTGGGATGGACAACGATCCCCTCATCACTTGCCGTCGTCTCTTCCGTCCGCCCGACAGGCGGTTCGCCAGCCACCGCCAGCTTCCCGATCCGCTGCAAATTATCCACAACCTGCTGCCGCTTCACGCGAAGCTGCGCCTCATAACTAAGGTGCTGCAGCTGACAGCCGCCGCATTCCTCATAAATGCCGCAATCCGGCGTAACACGCTCGGCACTCTCTTCCGCCAAACGCAGCAGCCGCGCATACCCATACTGCTTCTTCACATGCTCCACCCGCACGAGCGCACGCTCACCCGGCAGCGCACCAGCGACAAAAAGGGTAAAGCCGTTCACACGGCCTACCCCTTCCCCATCATGGCTGATCCCGATGATCTCAGCTTCAACTTGCTGCCCGATCTGCACCGGCAGATCCGCCATCCAGGCCGGCGCCGCTTTCGCAGCGGCGGCCTTCGTTCTTCTATCTTTTGCTCTCATAAGCCCTCACTTAATTCCAAACTATAATTAAATCGATTTTCTTTATAATTGTTTTTCCACTATGCTTCCATGCCCTACTGATGCCACTCATGGTCATCATCCCCATGCCGATCCTTCAATTGGAACGGCGTGGTCAACGTCTCAATCAGCTTCTTTTTATAAATCGACTGACCGGACTGATCGACGATGATCTGAAGATGACTCTTCAAATTCGTCATCACGCAAGGCAGCGTGCCGCCAAATTCCCCATCCAAGTTCAGCTGGACGTAGTCCGGTGAATTAATCTCAATATGATTCGTCTGAAAATAAATCAGATTCGGGTCGCTTAAGTGCTCCCCGCGCAGCGCAAGTGTAACCACTCTGATGAATTCCGCAAGGTTGCACTTGCGCAGGATCAGAACATCGAACAGCCCATCGTTCATACTTGCTTCCGGAGCCAGCTTCTCGAAGCCGCCGACAGAGTTGGAATTGCCGACAAGGAACATCATGACTTCATCATGGAATTCCATTTCGCCTGCTTTAACATACAACTCGATAGGCTTGAGTCTAGGCAGTTTTTCGAGTCCCTTCATATAATAGGCCAATTGGCCGATCATGGTTTTGAGCTTGCTCGGGACTTCGTACGTCAGCTCGGTCATCGAGCCTCCGCCGGCGATATTAATGAAATAGCGGTTGTTGATTTTGCCTACGTCAATGTCGGTCGTGTACTGCTGAATGATCAGGTCGCAGGCCTGCTCCAGATTTTTGGGGATGCCAAGCGCGCGGGCAAAATCGTTGGTCGTCCCCAGCGGCAAAATGCCCAGCGGCGGGCGGCCCTCTTTCTCGGCCATGCCGTTCACAACTTCGCACAAAGTGCCGTCTCCGCCTGCGGCGATAATGAGGTCAAAGCCACGCTTCACGGCCTCAGCCGCAGCAAGTGTGGCGTCCCCTTCGCCGATTGTCGCGTGAGCGGATGTTTCGAAGCCGCCGCGCTCTAGGCGCTGAAGAATTTCTGGCAGGCGTTTTTTCATTTCTTCCCGGCCGGAAGTCGGATTATAGATCAGTCTTGCTCTTTTGACCATTGTGTCTCATCACCTGTTCACCGTCTGGAATTGCGGAAGCGATCTGCTTCTCCATCCATTTGGAAATTAGCGGACTTGGCAGCAGCGCCCGTCCATTGTATTTATATGCAAATCCCTCCAAACGCGAAGGGATCACTTGACCCGTAAAATAACCCTCACTTAAAAAAAGCGGCGCCACAATAACCGCATGACCAGGCTTTTTATGCATCCATGCTGTCATCTTGGCAGACACTTGATCCGGCAAAAGCATGGCAACATCCGCCTCGTCATAGCCGCCTAACGCTTTTAACCGCTCTGCGAGCTGCTCCAAGCCTTGAAGCCATTTTTGATGAAAGCCTTCTTCCTTGCTTCCGTGCCCGATGAGCAGGAGGATTTCCTGACTTGGCGACTCGGATAACGCTTTGATTTTCGCATAAATAATTTCAGCAATGACAGGGTCGCCATCCATCGGCGATGTGAAATGAATCCGTGCTGCGATATCGAAAGGCACCATATCCGTCTCCAGCAGCGGCTCCCGGGTAACCCCCAGAGCGTAGCTGATTTCATCAATATGCGTACTCCCGGAGGACACGAAAAGGGGAATGACGATGATATCCGACACACCTTGCGCCTCTAAGCTACAAATACCGTCTTGAATTAAGCGGCCTTCCACCAGCTCTAGATAAGAGGAATAAATAGGAATGTCTGTCGGCAAGTTCACCGCAGATACGGCTTCATCGACCAGCTCCACCCAGCCTTTATCCCGAGATCCGTGGCTTATGACCAGGACACCGACCTTGCTCGTCATATTTTCCCCACCCGTTCTAACCATGCTTACAATCCTATGCTAACGAATGTGTTCCCACATGTCAATTGAGCTCTCAATAAACACGAAAAATCCCGCATTACGCATCGTAATGCAGGATCTTGAACTCTTTTACCACCTAAATAATTAACGGTTTAAACGATCTAATGTCAGCACATAGCCGTCATTTCCATAATTCAAGCAGCGCTTGACTCTGGAAATCGTAGCCGTAGATGCGCCTGTTTCCGCTTCGATCTGATTGTATGTGCATCCTTTGCGCAGCATGCGGGCAACTTCCAGACGCTGGGAAAGCGATTGAATTTCATTCACGGTGCACAGATCGTCAAAAAAGACGTAGCACTCCTCTATATCCTTAAGGGTCAGTATGGCCTCAAAAAGTTGGTCTATGGCTTTATCATTCAATTTTTTTAATTGCATACGTTATCAACTCCTGGTAGTCATGCATGTTAGCTTAATATAGTAAGCTCCAGAGTATCATTCGACACGGCGAGAATAAATCCTGCCTTTAGGATTGCGAAACGTTAAAATTTCTATGCGTTAATGAACTGAATTGAGACAAATATCTAGGACCCATGACATTCGTCCATACCAACGGTAGGCAAGTGACATATCCTGTAGGAGACAAATCTGATAAAAAGGATCGTGAATCCCAGTGAGTAACCCTAGACAATTCATAGACATTAGTCGTCCTGAAGTGCATACAAGAAGCCTCACAACGCTGCCTCCGCAAAATAGTGATAGTCGCGCATTAGGACAGTATCCCGGCTTAGGCGGCAACCCGTTCTCGGATTTCGCACAAGGCGGCGGTCTTCCTACTCCTTTCGAAGGAGGAGGCGGTTTCTTTGGTGGCCCTGCCGGTGGCGGGGGCGGAGGATTTTTCGGCGGTGGCGGCAACGCTGGCGGCGGTGGCGGTTTCTTTGGCGGTGGCGGTAACGCCGGCGGCGGTGGTGGCGGCGGCGGCGGCGGCAATTTCCTCAGCAACCTCCTCGGAGGTGGCGGCGGAGCAGCAGGCGGGAGCTCTAATCCGCTGAGTGGCCTCAGTATGAAGCAAATCTCCGGCTTCGTGGAGCGAATGGGCGGCATTGACGGCATTCTCGGCACGATGGGCAAGGTTCAGAAGTTCATGTCCAGCTTTCAACAAATGGCACCGATGGTGAAAACGATCTTTGGCGCTTTAGGCAAAGGCAAGGTCGCCTCGGAAGACGCCATTGAAGTCTTCAAACCGAAACGCAAACGGCGCAAGAAATCAGGGACAGCCAAAAGACGCAGTAGCAGCTCCAAATCCGGAACAGGCAAACGCAAACGCAGATAGCGAGTCAAAAATACAGCCATATCGCACAGGAGCCGCCTCGTCTTGGTTCAAACACCAAGCGGGGCGGCTTTGCGTGCGTACAGCTTTTTGCGGCTTACTCCATTTTCAGCGCCGTACCCTCCGGTACGATCTGCACCCACGTGTTGCCTGGCAGCAATGGCACTTCTTTACCGCCTTCCGCGTAGGCGCGCAGCATGCCGTTTTTGCGTTCCCACGTAATCTGTTGGGATTTGCCCTCTTGCAGGATGACGCCCTTGCCGGGTCCGAACACGTCAACCTCACGGCGTCCCTCTTTATCTACGATTTTGTGCTTGCTTTCCAGCACGAGCAGGTTTTTGGCCTGCAGCTGCTTGCCGCTCTCCTTGTCGAGATGAGGCTTGCCCTCCATGCTGCGCATGTACACGCCCTCTCCGGCATTGTATTCATACGATACGAAATACCCTTGAATATAAGGAACGAGGATATAATGCACGGCAGCGCCGGTAAGTTTACTTTGACTATCATCCTTGGCAAAAGTAAGTAGCGGTCCGTTCCACTCGGTACGGAATTTGTGCGCTAGGGCGCCCTGCTTCATTTTATCCACAGAGGTATAAAGATTGTGCGGGGCCTTGCGATCGGTCGAGCGCCAGTAGTAGGCGCCATCGCCATACACCTCATCGAGATGGGCCAGCTTGCGGCCGGCCATCATATCCATCGCCTCCTGGCTCCAGCCGGCGTGAACGATCACGGCATCGAGCGCGTCGCCGATCTCTACAAAATAAGGCCGGATGCTGCGCACAGGACCGATCGTTGCCGCCTCATGGCTCTGGAACACGGAGACGAATCTAGTAATCTCGCCCTCTGCGAGAATCTCGTAGACGATGTCCGCTTGGTCCAGGCCGGTTTGGGGCCTGGCTTGCGGCGCATTTTCGACCATGACCATAAAGGGCCGGCTCTTCACTTCTTTGTCGGAAGGAAGCCCGGTCAGCGGGAATTTGTAGGGCTGCTCGGTCTCCACGGCTGTGACAGCGGGCTTGGTGTCAGGCGTTGAAGCCGATGGTGTTGCTGCTGCGGTGTCAGGGCTCACCGTTGGCATGGACGCAGGCGTATCACTGCAGCCGACTATGGTTATGACAGAGCAGCCAAGGACAAGCCAGGCGCTAAGAGTTCTTCGGCGACGGGAAAGGGACAATGATTTCATCAATAGGCACCTCTTCTCTTGTTCTATCGTTCTATGAAATGTATATGCTAGGCAATAGTTATGTAGAAGACTTTTTGGCTGGGCTGGGGCGTATCTACCGTCTGCTTACTTTGCACGTTTGGATGATCTCATCGTACAACCAGTTCCACACTAATTCACGGTAAATAGGTATAGTAGAGGGAAATGCAGCCTAGTGGTAAACTGAATAGGAGATTTTTAAAAATAGTCGAAGTCCCCTCATTTTCATGCTGAAACGGCCTAAATGGCCCTCTCACTCTCGAAAAAGTAGCTAGGCCTTACTGAGAAGGCTGAAAAGGACTTCTCACGCTCAAAAATAATCGAAGTCTCCTCATTTTCTTGCTGAGACGACCTAAATGGCCCCCTCACTCGCGGAAAAGTAGCTAGGCCTTACTGAGAAGGCTGAAAAGGACTTCTCACGCTCAGTACATTAATCTCCATGAAGGAGGCATCGCCCCATGACCGACGACGACAAAGCCGTCATCCTGTTCGACGGCGTCTGCAACCTGTGCAGCGGAGCTGTGCAGTTTATCCTGCGGAATGACCCGAAGGGCCATTTCCGCTTCGCGTCCTTGCAGTCGGCTGCCGGACACGCGCTGCTCGAGCAGCACAGGCTGCCCCCGGACAACATCAGCACGATTGTGCTGATTGAGGACGGGCGCGCCTACACCCGCTCCACGGCGGCGCTGCGCATTGCCCGGCGGCTGCGTGGCGCCTATCCGCTGGCGTATGCCGCCATCGTCATTCCGGCTCCGCTGCGGAACCTCGGCTACGCCTTCGTGGCGCGCAACCGCTACCGCTGGTTCGGCAAGGCTGAGCATTGCATGCTGCCGAAGCCTGAGTTCAAGCAGCGTTTTCTGGAGTAGAGCCGCACCGTCATGGCTTACTCCAGAAAACGCTGCGGCTTCTTCAAGCTGCCGAACATCCAGCAGCACAAGCTGAGCGTGCCCATTTGGAAGCTGTGATGCAGCAGCTTCGCCCAGCGTGCGCCGTCTGCCGCCCCAAAGGCAAGCAGCAAAGGTGCAAAATGCTCCGGCGTCGGCACCGCCTCCGCAGCGTAAGGCGCTCTTTCGTCGTACCTCACGAGCGCATCGAGATTCCACGTTTCGAGCTGCTCCGCCAGCCACTCATCGAACTCCACCGCCCACAGCTTCGGCACCGGATTATTCCGGTCCAAACGGCGCAAATTGTGTACGGTGCCTCCGCTGCCCAGAATGAGAACATCCTCCTCGCGCAAGGAACCCAGCGCCGCACCGATGCGATAATGCTCCTCCGCCGTCAACTTCGGATTCACCGAAAGCGCCACCACGGGAATCTGGGCATCCGGGTACATGATAGACAGTGGCGCCCAAGCCCCGTGATCCAACCCGCGTTCATCATCTAACTCACAATATATCCCTTCCTCTTGAAACAACTGCTGAATATGCAAACTCAACATAAATTCGCCTTTTGCCGGATAATTAATGCTATAAAGCTTTTCCGAAAATCCCGAAAAATCGTAGATCATCTCCGGATGAATGGCCGAGCTGATTTTCTGCACGGGACTTTCCCAATGCGCGCTGAAGATCACAATTGCTTTGGGACGAGGTATGCCCTTCGCCAGCTTTTGCAGAAACTCGGTGTATGCATGCTGTTCAATCGCCAAGCTTGGAGTTCCATGCGCAATAAAGAAAGCTGGCAGCATAGCGAATCACTCCCTTATTTGGAATGGAAACTTTTTACCAGTATACTACAGTATTCTCAAATAAACGCAATCTTATCGAAGCAAAAATATGCGCCAGTCGCTAACCATGTCCTGTTAATTGGCTTTATGGGCGGATTCACCCCCATCACACCACTCTCCTCATACGTACAGCTATGCATGAAACACCTAGCCCCTGCCAAAACTAACCTAAAGGCAATCCAAGGAGGCAATCGCATGAACACCCTCTGGAACTTCATCGTCAATCACTGGATCTCGCTGGCGCTCATCATCGGCGTCCTCCTGGCCATTTGGTATGAGTATAAAAACAAAGACAAATACATCCGAGGCGGGAGAGATAAGTAACCTCCATTCACCTGCATAAAACAAAAAAACACAGCCCTTTCCCGCAAGAAAGAAACTGTGTTTTTGCATTGTTCTATTTCAAAGCTTTCATCGCAATATCCGTCCGGTAATGCTTCCCGCCAAAATGAATCCGGTCCGCATCCGCGTAAGCCTTCTGACGTGCTTCAACGATATCTTTGCCGATACCGGTGATGCCGAGCACACGTCCGCCGTTCGTTACGATCTGCCCGTTCTCCAAAGCCGTTCCCGCGTGGAACACTAAGGAATCCTTCACGTTCTCAAGCCCTATGATCGGCAATCCCTTCGGATAAGGCCCCGGGTAACCGCCGGAAGCTACGATCACGCACACCGCTGCATCCTCGCTCCACTCGATCGGCTGCTCCGCCAGCGTTCCGTTGTTGATGGCAAGGAAAATATCGAGCAGGTCCGTTTTGAGGCGAGGCAAAATCACCTGCGTCTCCGGATCGCCGAAGCGCGCGTTGAACTCAATCGTCTTCACGCCGTTGGGGGTCAAAATCAAACCCGCATACAGCACGCCCTTGAACGGGCGGCCCTCTTTGACCATGGCATCAGCCGTTGGCTGGACGATGTTCGCAAGAGCTTCCTGCACGATGGACTCAGGAATATGCGGCAGCGGGGAGTACGTGCCCATTCCGCCCGTGTTCGGTCCTCTGTCGTTATCGAAGACAGGCTTATGATCCTGCGAAGGTACCATGAGACGAACGGTGGAACCGTCCACGAAAGCAAGCAGCGACATCTCTTGGCCAGTCAGGAACTCCTCAATGACCACGCTCGCGCCGGATTTGCCAAACACTTGATCCACCATAATATCGCGAAGCGCCTCTTCGGCTTCTTCCATCGTTTGCGCAACGGTCACACCTTTGCCGGCAGCTAAGCCGTCGGCTTTGATCACGATAGGCGCCTTTTGCGAACGCAGGTAAGCAAGCGCAGGCTCGTACGCGTCAAAAGTTTCATAAGCCGCCGTAGGGATGTTGTATTTTTTCAGAAGCTCCTTCATAAATACTTTGCTTCCCTCAATGATCGCGGCGTTGGCGCGAGGTCCGAACGCTTCGATTCCTTTGGACTCCAAGTGGTCCACCAAACCGGCCGCTAACGGATCGTCAGGAGCGACCATCACCAAGTCAATGGCCTGCTCCTTCGCGAATGTGCTGATCTCTTCAAACTGAAGCTCCGTAATCGGCACACATTCCGCCAATCCCGCAATGCCGCCGTTCCCCGGTGCGCAGAAAAGCTTGCTAATTTTCGGGCTTTTGCTCAGCGCCCATACAATCGCGTGTTCGCGACCGCCCCGTCCAATTACTAATACACGCATCTTTGCCACCAGTCCCTTTCATAGGGAATGCCCACGGTCCGGACCCGAATCGTGAGCATTCTTCGTTGTTTTAGTGTTTAAAATGACGTACGCCCGTTGTTACGATCACGATGCCATTCTCATTGGCCACGCGAATCGATTCAGCGTCATTGATCGAACCACCTGGATGGATAACCGCGGTGATGCCCGCTTTCGCAGCGAGTTCCAGCGTATCGCCTTTCGGGAAGTACGCGTCTGACGCCATGACGGAGCCCTTGGCCTTGTCAGCCGCTTGCTCGATGGCGATTTTCGCCGAGCCGACACGATTCATTTGGCCCGCGCCCACGCCAACCGTCATATCGTCAGCCACGAGTACGATGGCGTTAGATTTAACATGCTTAACTACTTTCCAACCGAAGAGAAGCTGTTTCAGCTCGGCCGCGGTCGGCTTGCGATCCGTGACAACCGTCAGGTCGGCTTCGGTCAACTGGTGTACATCGATGTCCTGAACGAGCATGCCGCCTTCTACGCTTGTAATAACCGGTTCCGACTTGCGCGGGCCCGCTTGATCCAAGCCGCTCACCTTGAGCAGACGGATATTTTTCTTTTTGGATAAAATATCAAGCGCTTCCTGCGTGAAATCCGGCGCAATGACGATTTCCAGAAAAATCTCATGCAGCAGTTGAGCCGTTGCTTCGTCAAT
This sequence comes from Paenibacillus sp. FW126-R14, assembly GCF_058789495.1. NCBI lineage: Bacteria > Bacillati > Bacillota > Bacilli > Caryophanales > Paenibacillaceae > Paenibacillus > Paenibacillus sp. FW126-R14. The sequence continues at coordinate 19,276 of NZ_JBYTBS010000062.1, forward strand.
CGCGCGGTTAGCCGCTACGATTCCACCAAAGATCGATGTCGGATCAGCCGCATACGCTTTTTGATAAGCCTCCAGCACGTTCGAGCCAATGCCCACGCCGCAAGGATTCATATGCTTAACGGCGACGACCGCCGGCTCGCTGAATTCTTTGACGATCAGCAGCGCACTATTCGCGTCGTTAATGTTATTGTACGATAGCTCTTTACCATGCAATTGTTCAGCCGTCGTAATGTTACCGGCAGCCGCATTCGGCTTACGGTAGAAAGCCGCGCTTTGATGCGGGTTCTCCCCGTAGCGAAGCTCCTGCATTTTCTCGTACGTTACGGTGTAACGCTCTGGGTAAGGCTCGCCCATTTGCTTGGACAAGTAATCAGCAATCAAAGCATCATAAGAGCCTGTGTGACGGAACACTTTGGCCGCAAGACGTTTGCGCGTTTCCAGCGTTGTATCGCCCGTCTCTTGTACTTCTTCCAGCACTTTGGCATAGTCGGCAGCGTCGACAACAATGGATACGAACGCATGGTTTTTGGCTGCTGAACGAAGCATCGTCGGCCCGCCGATATCGATATTTTCGATGGCGTCCTCGTAAGCGACATTCGGCTTCGCAATCGTCTCGGCAAAAGGATATAGATTCACGACGACCAAATCGATATAATCCAGGCCGAGCTCTTTCATGCTCGCTTGGTGCTCTTCGTTGTCACGAACGGCAAGCAGACCGCTGTGAACAGCCGGATGCAGCGTTTTGACGCGGCCGTCCATGATCTCAGGGAAGCCTGTTACCTCGGAAATACCGATAACCGGCACCCCTTTATCCTTCAACAAACTTTGCGTACCGCCAGTAGATATAATCTCAACGCCCAGCTTCGCAAGCTCGCTCGCGAACTCAACGATCCCCGTCTTGTCGGACACGCTGATCAGTGCTCTTTTGATTGCCACGATTCTTCCTCCCAGAAAATGAATTTATTTATAGCGTGGTAAAACCTACAGCCGCACGCCCACCCTGCGGCCATCCAGGCTCACGCGATCCTCGCGCAGCCAGCGAATGACCTGCGGCAGCAGCACGTGCTCTGCAGCATGAATCCGCTCTGCGAGCGATTCCGCCGTCTCGTGCTCGTGGATCTCCACGGCGCGCTGCGCAATAATCGGGCCGGAGTCCAATCCGCCATCCACGAAGTGCACGGTAACGCCGGTTTGCTTCACGCCGTAGTCAACGGCCTGCTCAATCGCCCGCACGCCCGGAAAAGACGGCAGCAGCGATGGATGGATGTTGATCATCCGGCCATAAAACGGCTCAACCAACACATTCGTAATAATACGCATGTAGCCTGCCATGACGACCAGATCGACCTGCCGGTCCTGCAGTTCTTTCAAAATAAGAGCCTCATAGGCCTCGCGATTCGCATATTCCTTCGGACGGAACGCGAACACAGGCACTTTCGCTTCCTTGGCGCGCTCCACCACGTAAGCCTGCGGACGGTCACAGACAAGAAGCTCGATGCTGACATCAAGCTTCCCCTTCTGTACCTGATCCACAATCGCTTGGAAATTCGAGCCGCTGCCCGAAGCGAAAATCGCTATTCGATAAGGCTGCATTACACCACAGCTCCTTGGAATGTCACTACACGCTCGCCTTCCGTAACAACGCCCAAACGGTAAACTTGCTCGCCTTGCGCTTCCGCAGCGGCAATGGCCTTCTCCGCATCGTCGGCATTCACGATAATGACCATGCCGATCCCCATGTTGAACGTGCGGAACATGTCGTTGTTCGAGATACCGCCCTCACGCTGCATCAAAGAGAAGATCGGCAGAATCGGCCATGAGCCGTATTGAATGTCCACGTTCACGCCGTCCGGCAGAACGCGCGGAATATTTTCGATAAACCCGCCGCCTGTAATATGCGCCATGCCCTTGATTGCCACGTCTTCCAGCATCGCCAGAATCGGCTTCACATAAAGCTTAGTAGGCTCTAGCAGCACATTGCCCAGCCTATCGCCCAGCTCTTCAACATGGCCTTGAAGCGTGTAACCTTTCTCTTCCAGCAACAGTCTGCGCACAAGAGAGAACCCGTTGCTGTGCACACCGCTGGAAGCCAGACCCAGCACGACGTCTCCGGGACGGATTGTCGTACCGTCGATGATCTTTTTCTTGTCGACGATTCCAACCGTAAAGCCGGCAATGTCATACTCCCCATCCGCATACATGCCCGGCATTTCCGCCGTTTCGCCGCCGATCAGCGAGCAGCCGGACTGCGCGCAACCGTCAGCGATCCCTTTGATGATCGACTCAATTTTCTCTGGAACGACTTTGTCGCAAGCGAGATAGTCAAGGAAGAACAGCGGCTCTGCGCCTTGAACGATAATATCGTTCACGCACATCGCAACAGCGTCGATCCCGATCGTATCATGCTTATCCATTGCAAAAGCAATCTTCAGCTTCGTGCCCACGCCGTCCGTACCGGACACGAGCACTGGCTCCTCATACTTGTCTTTGTTCAAGCTGAACAGCCCGCCGAAGCCGCCGAGGTCAGTCAACACTTCAGGACGGAAAGTCCGTTTGACGTGTTTTTTCATCCGTTCTACTGCTTCGTTACCTGCCGCGATATCGACTCCGGCCTTTTTGTAAGCATCCGACACTTCGCAACCACTCCTTATATTTGTCTATGTCTATGTAGAGGGCGGCCCGAGGGCCATCCCACTCTCCTTAATCGCAAGCACAACCAACCTTCGTAATATCCGCAATTTCCGTTGGGTAGTTGTTATCGAAACAAGCCGTACAGTAACCGCTGCTCGCCCCGGACGATCCTTGACCGATGGAATCCAGCAGCCCTTCTTTGGTCAGAAAATGCAGAGAATCCGCGTTGATCGCCTTGCGAATCTCCTCGATGGAGTTCATCGCGGCGATCAGCTCTTTCCGATCCGGTGTGTCAATGCCGTAGTAGCACGGATTCATGAAAGGCGGCGAAGAAATCCGCACATGCACTTCCGTAGCGCCAGCTTCCCTTAGCAAATTAACAATTCTTAGGGACGTTGTTCCCCGAACGATGGAATCGTCAATCATGACAACCCGCTTGCCTTCGACCACTTTGCGAACGGCGCTCAGCTTCATTTTGACCCCTTGCTCACGCAGCTCTTGGCTTGGAATAATGAACGTCCGGCCTGTATAGCGGTTCTTGATCAGACCCAGCTCATAAGGGATTCCCGTTTGTTCCGCAAAACCGATCGCCGCCGAAATGCTGGAATCCGGCACGCCTGTCACCACATCGGCATCGACGAAAGCTTCCATCGCCAGCTTCTTCCCCATCCGCTTACGGGCGGAGTGAATGTTCACTGTGTCAATGTCGCTGTCCGGACGGGCAAAATATATATATTCCATCGCACATATCGCGCGTCGGCCGCTTTCTGTGAACTGCTCGGAATGGAAACCGTCGCGATCCAGCACAATAAGCTCGCCTGGCTGAACATCACGGAAATACGTAGCTCCCACCGCATCGAATGCGCAAGACTCGGAAGCGAACAAGTAAGCATCGCCGAGACGGCCGATCATGAACGGACGCAAGCCATTGGGATCGAGCGCAGCAATCAATTTATCTTTGGTGACAATCAGGAAGGCAAAGCCGCCGATCACTTGCGTCAAAGCGTCTTTGACCGCATCCACGATATCGTCATGCTCCGAACGGGCAATCAGATGCGCCAGCACTTCCGTGTCGCTGGTCGTTTGGAAGATCGAGCCCTTACGCTCAAGCTCACGCTTAATAATGTTGGCATTATCAAGGTTGCCGTTCGTCGCAATCGCAAGGTCTCCCTCCCGGTATTTGAACACGAGCGGCTGTGCATTCGCCAGCTTGCTTTCGCCTGCTGTCGAGTACCGTACGTGCGCAATCGCCGTAGAACCTGTCAGAGGCGACAAATTCTCGTTCGTGAACACCTCTTTGGCAAGCCCCATCCCGCGGTAGTAGTTGAACTTGCCGTCTTCCACCGTACAGATTCCGGCGCTTTCCTGACCGCGGTGCTGCAACGCATGCAGCCCGTAGTAGCACAGAGAGGAAGCGTCGGGGTGACCGTACACCCCGAACACGCCGCACTCTTCATTCAACTTGTCAAACAATCCGCCATGGCCGCCGACACCTTCGTTGAAGTACTCCCCTGTCCAAAGCTCATGCTGCCCATTCCCCAGAGAAACCAGGGGAGCCGCAGGAAGCTTTAGGGCCTTGGATTGTTTTATGCCATTAGACATGGAATCGCATCCTTCCAGACTTTCGCCAGCTCGTTTACCGGAGACTGGAGACGCTGTTCGTTGTTGATTTTAACGGTCAAACCTGTACCTGTGACAGTTCCGATCTCTTGGTAAGGCACGCCTTGCGAAGCAACCCAGTGTTTAAGAGCGTCCGCTTTGTCCGGGGATGCGCTTAGCAGAATACGGGATTGGGATTCGCTGAACAATGCGAAGTCAGGACGAAGCTCAGAAGCTACGTTAACCTCGGCGCCTATGCGGCCGCTGATGCAGCTTTCCGCCAAAGCAACGGCCAAGCCGCCTTCGGATAAGTCATGCGCAGAAGCGACAAGACCTTCTTGGATCGCTTTGAGCACGGTGTTCTGAAGACGTTTCTCCACCGCCAGATCAAGCTCAGGAGGACGTCCTTCTGTTACGCCGTGAATCACATATTGGAATTCGCTGCCGCCGAGCTCCGCTTTCGTCTCGCCGAGCAGGATGATGATGTCGCCTTCTTTTTTGAAGCTTTGCGTCGTGATGTGGTCGATGTCGTGCACCAGACCTACCATTCCGATAACCGGAGTCGGGTAGATTGCGCCTTTGGCGTTCTCGTTATAAAGAGAAACGTTGCCGCCGATAACCGGCGTATCCAAGTAGCGGCAAGCTTCCGCCATACCGTCTGTGGATTTCTCCAACTGCCAGAAAATTTCAGGCTTATCCGGGCTACCGAAGTTCAGGTTATCCGTAACGGCAAGAGGCTCGGCGCCGGAGCAAACGACGTTGCGCGCTGCTTCGGAAACGGCGATCCGTCCGCCGACTTCCGGATCCAGATACACATAACGTCCGTTGCAGTCGGTTGTCATCGCAAGACCTTTGCGCGTGCCGCGAATGGTCACAACCGCTGCATCCGAACCCGGACGCACAGCCGTATCCGTACGAACCATGTGGTCATACTGGTTGTACACCCACTCTTTGCTCGCTACCGTCGGGGACGCGAGCACCGATTTCAGCGCATCCGTCAGCTTCGTTACCTCTGGGTAACGCGTCGTGTCGATCGCTGCGCTGGCTTCGTAATAAGCCGGAACCTTGCTCGGCTTATTGTAAACCGGGCACTCGTCAACGAGTGCGCCGACCGGCATGTTCCCCACGACTTCACCGTGGTGGATCAGCTTCAGGTAACCGTCGTCGGTTACCTTGCCGACTTTCGCGCAGTGCAGACCCCAGCGCTCGAAAATACCTTTCGCTTGGGCCTCATGCTTCGGCTCAACAACGAACAGCATGCGCTCTTGCGACTCGGACAGCATCATTTCATATGCTGTCATGCCTTCTTCACGCTGCGGAACTTCATCCAGGTAAAGCTCCATGCCGTTGCCGGCTTTACTTGCCATCTCCGCGCTGGAGCAGGTAAGACCTGCAGCGCCCATATCTTGAATTCCGAGCACGATGCCGGAATTGATTAGCTCTAAGCACGCTTCCAGCACGAGCTTTTCCATGAACGGATCGCCCACTTGCACCGCCGGGCGCTTCGCTTCGGACTCCGCCGTCAGCTCCTCGGAGGCGAACGTCGCGCCGTGGATACCGTCGCGGCCTGTTGCCGGGCCGACGTAGAAGACAGGGTTGCCTACACCTTTGGCAACACCGCGTTGGATTTTGTCGTGGTCGATGAGACCCACGCACATGGCGTTAACGAGCGGATTCCCTTCGTAGCTCTCGTCGAACATCACTTCGCCGCCGACAGTCGGAATCCCGATACAGTTGCCATAACCCGCAATACCGGATACAACGTGCTCGAACAGGTATTTAACGCGGTCATTTTGCAGCTTGCCGAAACGCAAAGAATTTAATAAAGCCACCGGGCGTGCGCCCATGGAGAAAATATCACGAATAATACCGCCCACACCTGTCGCCGCGCCTTGGTAAGGCTCGATCGCCGAAGGGTGGTTATGACTTTCAATTTTGAAAACAACCGCTTGGTTGTCCCCGATATCTACGATCCCTGCGCCTTCGCCAGGTCCCATCAGAACGCGAGGTCCAGTAACCGGGAATTTGCGAAGCACCGGCTTCGAATTTTTGTAAGAGCAATGCTCGGACCACATAACGCTGAATACGCCGATCTCCACATAGTTCGGATTACGCCCCAGGAAGCCGCAAATTTTGGCAAACTCTTCGTCCGTTACGCCCATTTGCTTGTAAATTTTCTGTTCCACGATTTGTTCGGCTGTCGGTTCCTTAGCGGATAGCTGCTGCGTCATGTTTTTCCCTCCAAGCGCTTAGAATTGATGTGAACATTTTCTTGCCGTCGGCGGAGCCCAGAATCTCATGAATGGCGCGCTCCGGATGGGGCATCATACCTACTACGTTGCCGGCTTTGTTGCTGATTCCCGCAATGTCGTCAAGGGATCCGTTCGGGTTGCTGCCCGCTTCATAACGGAAGACGATTTGATTGTTTTCTTGCAATTCTTTCAATGTAGCGTCGTCACAGTAGTAGTTGCCTTCCCCGTGTGCGATAGGAATATTGATAAGCTCGCCTTCCGCATAATCGCGCGTGAAAGCCGTTGTGTTGTTTTCCACTTTCAAAATCGTATCGTGGCAGCGGAATTTCATGCCGTTGTTGCGCAGCAAAGCGCCTGGCAGCAATTTGGCTTCCGTCAACACTTGGAATCCGTTACAAATCCCTAGAATGTATTTGCCTTCTTCCGCAGCTTTAGCCACCGCTTTCATCACATTCGTAAATTGCGCAATCGCTCCGCAGCGCAGGTAATCCCCATAAGAGAATCCGCCCGGCACGAGGATGCAGTCGTATTTGGACAAATCGTCCGCCGTATGCCATACATAATCAACCGGCTGTCCGATCGTATCTTCTACTGCCTTGTAGCAGTCAATGTCACAGTTTGAACCCGGAAATACAAGCACCGCAAAATTCATGACGTTTCCTCCTTCTAAGCGTTTTGCCTTTGGCAAAACTTGCTTCGTAAGCATTCGCTCTTGCTCTATTACGCCAACTCGTAGCGGTAGTCTTCGATAACAGTGTTCGCCAGCAGCTTCTCGCACATTGCTTTTACGCGCGCTTCTGCTTCTGCTTTATCCGTTGTGCCAAGCTCTAACTCCAAATATTTGCCGATGCGCACTTTGCCAACTTCCTCAAAACCCATAGAATGAAGAGCTCCTTGCACCGCTGTTCCCTGAACATCCAAAACGTTCTGCTTAATCGTTACGTAGACCGTTGCTTTCATTTCAATTCTCCTCCTCGTATGTGCTTGCTCTAATTTTCTGAATCGACCAAACGGTGCAAAATCTCTTTGTAACGGTTCGACGTTTCTTCCACGACAGACGCCGGAAGCTCATCCGGCTCGCTGTTTTTATCCCAGCCCGATCCCGCCAAATACGTGCGGACCGGCTCTTTGTCCATGGAATCGATCTCGATATCCAAGGCATACTTATCTTCCGACCAATAGCGCGAGGAATCAGGCGTGAAAATTTCATCAATAATAATCAGATCGCCCATATAAAAGCCAAATTCAAACTTCGTATCCGCTAAAATGATGCCTTTACGCTCGCACATGGAATGAGCCAGCGAATAAAGCATGATGCTGCGCTCTTGCAGTGCGTAGGTCAGCTTTTCGCCAACCAGATCAATCATTTGTTCGATGGAGATATCCTCATCGTGGCCTACATCATTTTTGGCCGCTGGCGTGAAAATAGGGTCCTGCAGACGTTGGTTCTTGCGCAATCCTTCAGGCAGCTTACGGCCGTTGATTTCGCCGGTTTTCTCATACTGTCTCCAGCCGTTGCCTGTGATGTATCCGCGAACGACGCACTCGATGGAGATGCGCTCCGCTTTTTTCGCGACGATAATTCGTTCTTTCAGAAGCTCTCTCGCTTCCGCATCCGGGATAATATCGTGAAGAAGCTCCACATCCGTGTGCATGATATGATTGTCCATATAACCGCTCGTAATGCCAAACCAATACTTGCTCAGCGCGTTCAGCACGTATCCTTTATCCGGAACACCCGGCTTCAGAATGTAATCAAAAGCCGAAATCCGGTCCGTTACGACGATCAGGAAGTTTTCCCCCAAGTCATACAGTTCACGTACCTTCCCTTTGTGTACCAGAGGCGCCTTAACGAGCTCAACCGCTGAATCAAGGATTTTACTTGCCACAGACAACACTTCCCTTCTCTCCCAAAGTTCCTGCTATTTCAAACCTAAACGGTCGAAGATTGTAGCGACGTGCTTCAAATGCCAGCTTGGATCGAAGCAATCTGCAATTTCAGCCGGGCTCAGCGCTTCTGTGATCACCGATGCATTCTCAACGATTTCACGGAAAGAACGCTGTTCTTCCCAAGCTTGCATCGCTCTTGGCTGCACCGTATCGTACGCTTGCTCACGCGAAAAGCCTTTGTCGATCAGCTTCGTCATCACGCGGCCGGAGAACGGTACATCGTACGTGCTGCGCATGTTGCGCTTCATGTTCTCAGGGAACACCGTCAAGTTTTTGATGATGTTGCCAAGACGGTTCAGCATGTAGTTCAGCAGCTGCGTAGCATCAGGCAGAATCACACGCTCAACGGAGGAGTGCGAAATATCGCGCTCATGCCAAAGCGTCACGTTCTCGTAAGCGGAAATCATATGCCCGCGAATGACGCGGGACAGACCGGAAATGCTCTCGCAACCAATCGGATTGCGTTTGTGCGGCATCGCGGAGGAGCCTTTTTGACCTTTAGCAAACGGCTCTTCCACCTCGCGGAACTCACTCTTTTGAAGCGCGCGGATTTCTGTCGCGAATTTGTCCAGGGACGTAGCAACGAGCGCCAGAGTAGCCATGTACTCGGCATGACGGTCGCGTTGAAGCGTTTGTGTCGAAATCGGAGCCGGTTTCGTGCCCAGCTTCTCGCACACGTACTGCTCTACGAACGGATCGATGTTCGCGTATGTGCCTACGGCGCCGGAGATTTTACCGAATTGTACGCCATCGGCGGCAAAACGGAAACGCTCCAGGTTGCGCTTCATTTCCTCGTACCACAGCGCCATTTTGAGTCCGAACGTCGTCGGCTCGGCATGCACGCCATGCGTTCTGCCCATCATTGCCGTATCTCTATGTTCAATCGCTTTGTTGCGAAGAATTTCAATGAAGTTTTGAATATCTTTGTCCAAAATTTCGTTCGCTTGTCTTAGCAAGTAACCAAGTGCCGTGTCTACAACGTCTGTAGAAGTTAATCCGTAATGTACCCATTTGCGCTCAGGCCCTAACGTCTCGGACACCGCTCTTGTAAAAGCAATAACGTCATGACGCGTCTCTTGCTCAATTTCGTAGATGCGGTCGATGTTGAAGCTTGCGTTCTCGCGCAGCACTTTCACATCTTCCTTAGGGATTACACCCAGCTCAGCCCAAGCCTCGCAAGATAAAATTTCTACTTCGAGCCATGCTTGAAACTTGTTTTGTTCCGTCCAAATGCTTGCCATTTCGGGGCGTGTATAACGTTCGATCATTGTTCCGTTCCTCCAATAATGTTCATTTACTTACTTTCCCAAATCCTGGTGCGTTCTATCCAAGTCAGTGCGTGCTGCACATCGCTTGCCAGTAAATTAATGTGTCCCATCTTGCGTTTCTCTTTCGCTTCCTTCTTCCCGTACAGATGAACCTTGGCGCTGACGCCTAAGTCCGTATCCTCCAAGAAGCCGGGTTGGTCGATAAGACCGTTAAGCGGTTCGATATGCTCGCCGAGCAAATTCACCATAACAACAGGTGTCAGAAGCTCGGTTGAGCCTAACGGCAAGTTGCATATCGCTCGAACATGCTGCTCGAACTGCGACGTCCGGCACGCCTCCATCGTGTAATGACCGGAATTGTGCGGGCGCGGCGCCAGCTCGTTGACATAGAGCTGACCGTCTTTCGTCAGGAACAGCTCTACAGCGATCAATCCGATCACGCCAAGTCCTTCGGCGATTCGCGTCGCCAGCTTCTCGGCCTCCTGCTGCACGTCTGCCGGAATGCGCGCAGGCACGATGGATTGATGCAGGATGTTATGTACATGTATGTTCTCCGCCGCAGGGAACGCCTTCACTTCACCGCGAGGGCTTCTTGCTGCAATAACGGATAATTCTTTGTCAAAATGAATAAATTGTTCGAGAACGAGCTCGGTTCCGGCCTGGCTCAAAGTTTCGAAGGCTTCTTCCGCTTCATCTATAGAGCGGATGACCCATTGGCCTTTGCCGTCGTAACCGCCGGTTGCCGTCTTGAGGACGCATGGCGTGCCGAACTTCGCTATCGCTTCCTTCAGCTCAGCCGTGCTCTTCACTTCCGCATAAGGAGCAACGGGGACGCCCGCCGCTTCAATCGCCCGCTTCTCGCGAAGACGATGCTGCGTCGTGTATAGGAGCTCGCTTCCTTGAGGAACATAGGACTCATTCATTAGAATGCTTGTCACGTGGGCATCCACGTTCTCGAATTCGTACGTGATGACGTCGGACAGGAGCGCGAGCTTCCGCGCCGCTTCGACGTCGTCGAAGTTCGCTTGAATCTGTTCGTCCGCGACTTGCCCGCAAGGTGCATCCTCTGTGGGATCAAGCGTTACGAAGCGATACCCCATGTTGCGGCCGGCCAAGGCCAGCATGCGGCCTAACTGCCCGCCGCCCAAGATGCCGATCGTGCCGCCCGGCTTGATGACCTTGCCGCCTGCTGTGTCGGTCATAACAGGTCACTGCTTTCCATCACCGTTTGCGCGACGCGCTCGCGGCGGGCTCTGACCCTCGCTTGCAGCTCGGGATCGAAAGCGCCCAGAATTTGCGCAGCCAGAAGGCCTGCATTCGTTGCGCCCGCATGCCCGATCGCCACCGTCGCCACCGGAATGCCGCCCGGCATTTGCACGATCGAAAGCAAGGAATCCAGACCGTTCAGCGTCGACGTTTTGACGGGAACGCCAATAACCGGAAGCTCCGTTTTGGCTGCTACCATTCCTGGTAGATGCGCCGCCCCGCCTGCTCCGGCAATAATCACTTGAATGCCGCGGCCTGCCGCTGCGGCTGCATATTCGAACATAAGATCCGGTGTTCTGTGTGCGGAAACCACCTTTTTCTCGAAAGGCACTCCCAGCTCTTCCAACATGTCGCATGCGTGCTTCATCGTTTCCCAATCCGACTGGCTTCCCATTATGACACCAACACGTACCGTCATCACTAACCCACTCTCTTTTGTATGGTAAAACCCCTTAAACCAAAAAATGCCCAGTGTTAGAATACATGATTCTATCCGCTGGACAGCAAAAGAACCGAATGCAAAAAGACCATCGTCTTCCTATGGTTTCCCTCATTCGCTTCCTCGTAGTCCAAAAATTCACGGTTTTTGGGTAGAAACTTTCAGGCCTTATCCCTGATTTTATACGAGTCGATTCGACATTTTCAATTAGTGCGGCTCTAATTCCCGCTTCCCTAGTTTACTACCAACTGACGTGTGATGTCAATTTCAAAAAACGAACGATTTTTAACTATTTCTTAGAAATAGTTCGCTTTTGGGAGTTATTTTCCCAGTATACACCAGTTTAGGCCCCTATTTCTGATTTCACACTCACATCAGCGTTATGCTTGTTCGGTTTTCAGGGCATATCCTGAACAATCCTTCCTATTATTTCGACATTATTCGATGAAAGTTAAACCTTACTACGTATCCAACGTCTAATAATTAAAAGAAGAATTCCAACTCTAAAGGAGAGATTGATGATGAAAAAAAGCATGCCTACCTTACTGAAAGTCACTTTGGCTGCAGCCCTGCTAGCCGCTGTTAGTCCAGCCCTCCTCCTGCCACAGGCAACCGTTCATGCGGAGACAGAAAGCGACTGGTTCGCGATTAAGCTTGCCCCTCTGAAAATCCAGATCGGAGATCAGCTTCTGGACGTGCCGGGCGGCAAATCGGCGGAAGGCGACACCTACGTCGGGCTTGCTTTTCTCAGCAAACAGCTTGGCTTGACAACAGCTTGGGATGAGGCTACGAAGACCGTCACCGTCAGCAGCCCTAACAAGAAAATGAGCATGCATAATCAAGACACGAAATATTCCTTGGATGGCCGCGAATTTTACAGAACATTGCCTCCTGTGATCGTGGACGGAACCACCTACTTGCCGCTGCGTTTGCTCCTTGAACAAATGGGCTACCAAATCGGATACAATGATGAAAGCCATGTCGTCACGATTACTAAAATTCAAGAAAACGAACTCACATTAACGAACAAGTCAGAATCGAAAAAGGTGACAGACAACCAGGAGATTACGATCAACTATCCGCAAATTGAAGGATGGGCAAATTCTGCGGCAAGCGAGAAAATTAACGCATTCATTCAAAGCGAGATAGAGAAATATAAAACTGCCGCCAACCAAGGGTTAAGCAAGAACGGCAGCGAGTATCCCTATTCTTTCGATGTTAATTATCAAATAACGTATAATCAGAAGCATAAACTCAGCCTCTACTTTGAGGTATATTCATTTACAGGCGGCGCCCATGGGTCCACTGCCCGGGTTTCTCATACGTTCGATCTGGATACGGGGAATGAGCTGAGTCTTCAGCAGCTGACATCGAATAACGCTAACTACAAGACGATCATCAACGAAACGATTAAAAAGCAAATAAAAGAGCAAGATTATGCACTTATCGAACCGTTCGAGTCCATCCGTGACGATCAGGGCTTTTATTTAAAAGATGACACGGTGGTCGTATACTTTGACCAGTACGAATACGCTCCTTACGTGTTGGGCATTCTAGAATTCCCGATTCCGCTGTCGGCTTTTGCGGCGGCAAAATAAACATGGCATAGCGCCCCCATCGACTACCCGAGGCTTGATCCTCTTTGTAGCAAGCGGGGCGCTTTTTTGCGTTATGTTCAGCCCTGCTCATGAGCTGAATGACACTTCCATCTTTTTTTCGACAAATTCTAATCACTGCAATAACTTTTCTACTTTTCCATCGTCTAACTAACTAGAATGTATCCATAAGGAGAGATTGCCGTGAACAAGAAGACATTCTCAATGAAAGTCACATTGGCTGCCGCTCTTATATTAGCCGTAAGTCCAGTTGTGCTCCCGCAGCAAGCTGTCACCTATGCAGAAACGTCCAGCACAGATTTCGACGTCAAGCTCGCACCTGTCCAAATCCAGATCGGCGATCAACTGCTAGATGTTCCGGGCGGCAAAACAAAAGATGGCGACACCTATGTCGGCCTCGCTTTTCTCAGTAAGGAGCTGGGCCTGAAGACCTCGTGGGATGAAGCGTCTAAGACAGTCACCGTCAGCGGACCTAATAAAACTATGACAATGCACAATCAAAATACGGAATATGCCCTGAATGGACACACGTTCTACGCGGCTTTGCCTCCTGTCATTATTAGCGGAACCACTTATCTGCCGCTGCGCCTGCTTCTTGAGCAAATGGGCTACAAGATCGGTTACAACGATGCAAGCCGTGTCGTTTCGATTGCCAAAATTCAGGAGAACGAACTCAAGCTGACGAACAAGTCCGAGTCGCAAACGAAAACCGATAATCGGAGTATTACCCTGCAGTATCCTCAGATCGAGGGCTGGGATCATTCAGCTGCCAGTGCGAAAATCAATGCCTTCCTCCAAGCGGAGGTGGAGAAATATAAAGCGGCTGCCATTCAGCAGTTAAGCGACCTTACCGAGGATACCGACACCGCGATGTCTGATTTCCCAAAAACGTTCGATGTGAATTATCAAATCACATACAATCAGGATCATAAGCTCAGCCTCTACTTTATTGTTTACACATTCTCAGGCGGCGCCCACGGTTTCTATTCCTGGGACTCCCACACGTTCGATCTCGACACGGGAAATGAGCTAAGCCTTAAGCAGGTTGTCTCCAATAATGCTAACTACAAAGCTATCATCAATGAAAAAATCAAAAAGCAATTAAAAGAGCAGGATTACGAACTGATCGAACCGTTCGAATCCATTCGTAACGATCAGGGCTTTTATTTAAAAGATGATGAAGTAGTCGTTTACTTCGGCCTGTACGAATACGCTCCTTACGCGCTAGGCATTCTAGAATTCCCGATTCCGCTGTCTGCTTTTGCAGAGGCCAAATAAGCATGGCAAAGCGCCCCACTCGGCTGCGCGAGGATAGATCCTCGTTGTAGCGAGTGGGGCGCTTTTTTTCAACTGCTCATGAGCTCAGCGCAGCTTCATACCGCATGGAGCTTCCGACCACGGCCAGCTCCTTCACCAAACCTAACTGCTTGAAAACATGCAAAGAACTGTGCACCGTCATCGCATTGATCGTCGGGTATTTGACGATCAATACTTCACAGATTTCTTTAACCGTTGTGTAACTGCCCTGCTTATATAAATACTCCAATAACGCGTATCTCTGCGGGGTTAAAGGAATGTTCTTGGCGCGCATCCGCTGCAGCGCTTGGTTCAGATCATGATTGGCCATCGTGGAAACCTCCTCTGCGATTTATGATTCTATAAATGAATGAGCTATGATTGCCGGCACACGAGTGTGTCTTTTATCGGTTCAAATGCTGCAAATATCCTGAAATATCAATGCCCAGGCCGGTCGCCAGGGCCATCCCCAGCTTGGCGTCGGCGCGATAGAAATTGCAGATCGCCATCAGCTTCGATTTCTCATGAACAGTAGAGAGGTCCCCTACCACGTTGGAAATGAAGTTCGCCTGCTCCTGCTCGCTGAAGCTGCGGAACGTATCACCGGCTTGGGCAAAATCGTTCGTTTTAGCAATTTTTTGCCGGGCGGCATAGCCTTGCAGCGGCATGGAACTGTCGCGGTACGCCGGAGCCTCCTTCGGAGCATCGGCATGACGTGTCGGCTCGTAATTGACGCTGCCGGACTGCGGCTTCATTTGCATAGCGCCGTCGCGCTGATTGTTCTGTACGGCAGCATACGGGCAGTTGACCGGAATCTGCAGGTAGTTGGCACCAAGTCTATGTCTTTGCGTGTCAGGATAGGAAAATAGACGACCTTGCAGCAATTTATCTTCGGACGGCTCAATTCCCGCTACCAGCACACTCGGGGCGAAGGCCGCTTGCTCAACTTCAGCGAAAAAGTTCTGCGGATTGCGATTCAGCGTCATCGTCCCCACTTTGTGCAGAGGAATGACGTCTTCCGGCCATATTTTCGTCGGATCCAGCGGATCGAAATCGAACGCATCCAGATCCTCCGGCTGTAGAAGCTGTACATGCAGATCCCATTTCGGGAAGTTGCCGCTCGCGATGTTGTCATACAAATCTCTCGTCGCATGGCTAAAATCTTCCCCTTGTACGGCTGCTGCTTCCGTTTTGGTCAAATTGCGCACGCCCTGATGCGGCTTCCAGTGATATTTTACATACACATAATTGCCTGCGGAATTAATCCATTTGAAAGCGTGAACGCCAAAACCGTTCATCTCCCGGTAGTTAGCCGGCGTGCCATAATCCGAGAAGACCCAAGTCAGCATATGCGTGGACTCCGGCGTGAGTGACATGAAATCCCAATAACGGTCCGGTGTCTGAACATTCGTGTCGGGTGCCGGCTTCAAGGAATGCACCATATCCGGGAACTTCATCGCATCACGGATGAAAAATACAGGAAGATGATTGCCGACCAAGTCGTAATTGCCTTCTTCCGTATAAAATTTAACCGCGAAGCCGCGCGGATCGCGCGCCGTTTCCGGCGAACCCTGCCCGTGGATAACGGTCGAGAAGCGGACGAATACCGGTGTTTCTTTACCGGCTTCGCCGAGGAATGCAGCTTTGGTGTAGCGGTTCATTGCTTGCTCAACCTTGAACGTGCCGAATGCTCCCGCTCCGCGGGCATGCACGACACGCTCCGGAATGCGTTCCCGGTCGAAATGCGCAATCTTCTCAAGCAAATGGTAATCCTCCAGAAGCGTAGGTCCATGCTTACCAGCCGTTCTGGAGTTCTGGTTGTCGCCTACGGGAGCGCCTTGATTGGTCGTTAAGTAATTGTGATTTTGAGTCATATATATAATATCCTCCTCTTGCTATAATAATTTCTTATTTATAATAATTATAATATAGTATTTATTTTATTTTAAGTGATAATAATTGTCAATGACTTCGCGACAAAGAATTTCCCGCTTGGTCTGGGCTACCCACTTGGCATCGGTAAGAGTCCGGCCCTTATGCGAGTCCGCCACCACCGTGCTCAACGAGCCCGCCAAATAACAGGAAAAAATACCGCTAATTCGATACGTACCTGTCTATCAGCAAATTTACATGGCATTTCTCCCGCTAATATCATAGACTTACCCCTATTCGAGTGTTTCGAAGCAATTTAATGGGAGATTTTCCAGTTAAACTCCTAATAATCCCACCCCTCCCCTTGAATAACGGGAGTTTTTCCTGCAAATGAAAAAAGCCGATAACCCCAACCGCACATGCGATCGAGTCTATCGGCTTCACATTATTCTATTATCAGCCCTGCGAGCGGCAGATCTAACTCCTTTATGCCTTCAACAATTAAACGGGCGATTTCAATCGCCCCCGCTTCCGAGAAGTGCGTGTCATCCGTTACGCCATCCGGATAGTTGGCCTGTTCCCCCGGCTGCAGCCAGAGGAACAGCGCTTTGGCCCGCTCTGCTCCAAGGGACAGCAGCAGATTCCTGCTCTTCTCGGCCAAGTCGATGAGCGGAACTTCCAAGTCTTCGGCCAACCGTTTGACCGAAGCCGGATACTCCCCGTGCGTATCGGTAAAGTTCCCCTGTTCATCGAAGCTTCGCCTCTGCACGGAGGTAATCAGAATCGGCAGAGCTCCTCTGGCCCGGGCTCCATCCACATACTGTCGCAAATGATCCAAATAACTTGCATGCGGATCTGTGTGTCGGGCTTCATCCGGTTTCTGATCGTTATGGCCGAACTGAATAAAGAGATAATCACCGGGACGAATCCTGCTCCAGATGGCGGCCAAACGTCCTTCCGCGATAAAGCTTTTGGAGCTTCGGCCTGAAGAAGCTGCATTACAAACAACCGCACCACTTCCAAACCAGCGCGTGAGCACCTGTCCCCAACCCATTCGCGGGTAGACGGAAGCTGCATAATCGGACATGGTGGAATCCCCAGCCAAGTAGATGGCTGCACGCGGCTCCCCCAAAGCCGCCCGTGGACTCCATCCATCCCGTTCTGCCAGAATCCGGTCAACGTCAAAAGCTTCCGCCTCCTGCTCCGTAAGCTGCTTGGACCAATCCACCCGCATGCCCGTATCCGCGCCGGGGCCATAATTCCCATACTCCGCGAAAGCGAGAGCCTCTACACTCTCCCGCTCGTTCCAGCGGTCCCAGCCTGTCTTCTTCACATGCTGCCCCAACCAGCAGTGTACGAATCCCACTTTCGCGTAGTTCCGCCACGGCCTTCCAAGCCCAACCGATTCAACAGGCGCTTCTCCCGTCAGCTTACAGCCAATAAACACATATCCGTACAGAACATCCTCCGGTGTGGACGCCGCCGTCACCCAACCTTTGCCGGAAGATACAATTTCACAATCCAGAAACACTGCCGTCGCCGAGCCAAAAATAAAATCCACATCGCCTCGAATATAACAACGCTCATAGTACTGCCGCACAGCACGCGGCGGCATGCCGCCACGCGGCCCTCCGAAGCTGGAACGGTCCCGCGGTTTTGGCGGCAGCGGCCCCGTAAATAACGTATCTTGATGCCCAAGGAATCGGCAATCCCGGAAGATGACCCTGTCTCCATCCACATAGGCGGCCAATGCTTGCCCGACATCCTCCCCTTTTCCTGCCGAATTCTCGAATGTCAGATGCTCAATCGTCACATCGTCCGCACCGATAAAGGCCGTATAGGAATGAAAGGTGTGGTACGGCTCGCCACTTGGAAAAAGCTTTTTCGCATAATCCCCGTAAGTGACAATCGTCGTCTCTGCCGACTCCCCAATCAAGCTTATTCGCTGCTTCGTGATATGCAGCTTTTCTTCATAAACGCCGCTTCTCACGTAAATAACCGTTTCTTCTTCCCTCTCATCGGCAATGCTGTCGATCGCTTCCTGAATACGGACATAATCACCGCTTCCGTCTGCTGCCACTATGATCATCGTTGTTATCCTTCCTCAACAAAACTGCCGTATGTCACTTCCCTGAACCTTTCCTTCCAAGGCGAGACGCCTTGCAGTTTTTCATAGATTTCCTCTGCTTTTTGAATGCACACCGCCTGCACGACTCGGCCATACTCCAGGCAGCCCGAAGCTTGGATCGTTTGTATGAAGCCTTCTTTATCGCTTAAAAGGACATCCGACGTAATCTTCCCTTCGTAGTACGCCTTCAATGGAGTGAACGCCTCGTCCTCGACGGAAAGCAAATACAAGATAGGCAGCGTGCGCTTCTTGCCGTATAAATCATTTTTCACATCATAGCGGATGAGATCGCGCATATCGTTCTGGATCTGATGAACGAGCCCGATGCAATCGGCCAGCTCATGAATCTGCTCGATCGTTTCCCGCGGGGGCTCTACCGTCATATATCCCATACAACATGCCAAGCGGAATAAAGAGCCGGACTTCTCCTGCGTCATCACCAGATAATCGTCAACCGTTACGGCTGCATTCACCACATCCTTGTGCTGGCCGTTAATTGAGCGTGCAATGATCTTCGTCACCTCGACCAGCCATTCCGACTTGATCTGCAACTGTCCCAGCTCGCCGATGAATCCCATTAACAGTGCCAAAACCGCATTCAACGCCTCTGCTTGCGAGCATTTCATCCACGGCTTGTCTTCTTGATCCTGATCCTGCAGATCATCGACAATGTCCAAGATAAGATTGGCCAACTCCGCCAGTGCTGCATAACGCTCAATATGAGGCGAGCTCCCGCCCATCATATAATGCGTGCAGAGCGTAACCTTTGCCCAGGCTCCATTCTCTTTCTCTTTATCCGCGATGAAAGACTTCAGAAGCTCATTTAGACCCTCCACCTCAATATACTCGTCCACCAAGCGAATCATATGCTCTTTCACGTTTTGCTTCATGTCCCATCCGCCCTCGCTTCTGTCTCTTATGTTAAAGAATGGCAACTTCGCCTGAACGGCAGAGAAGACCGGAAAAGGCAATTTGCCTTCCCGGTCTTCTATAGTCCCACTTAGGGAATTAATTCCGACAGTGATTATCACATTTTTAGTGTAGTCCAAATTTTATTTTTATGTCAATTATTATATTCATTGGACCTTTTCCTCACTTAGAAAACTGCCATAAGTGGCTTCCTTGAACCTTATTTTGTAAGGAGAGACTGCCTGCAAACACTCATAAATCTCTTCAGCTTTTTGCAAACATACTACTTGAACAACCCGAGCATATTCCATACAGCCGGACTCTTCTATCATCTGTATAAAAGTTTCCTTTCGCTGAAGAACAAAATCTGACGTAATCAAGCCTTCATAGTAGTCTTTTAACAGACGAAAGGCCTGATCTTCCACAGAAAGCAAATACATGATGGGGAGCGTACGTTTCTTATTATACAAATCATTTTTCACGTCATAACGAACAATGCCCGACATATCATTCTGAATCTGATGAATAAGCCCTATGCAGTCAGCCAGATCATCCAACTGCATAGTCGTCTCCCGCGGACACTTTACTGACATGTAGCCCATGAAACAAGCCAACCGAAAGAGGGAACCGCATTTCTCCTGGGTTATTTGCAAATAGCCATCCACCGTTCCAACTGTATGCATCATTTCTTTATAATGACCGTTAATACGTCGTGTAACTATTTTTGCAATTTCATTCAATCGGCTCCCCGCGACCTGCAACTGCCCCAATTCACCGACAACCCCCATTAGCAGCGCAATAATTGCGTTTAAAACCTCCGCTTTTGAATATTGTGGCCACGGCTTAATCTCCTGATCTTGATCATAGAAACCATCGATAACATCGATAATCAAAGCTACTAATTCTGTCACTGCTGCAAACCGTTCAATGTCAGGTGAAGATCCGCCTAGCATTAAGTGAGTATTTATTGTTATTTCGCTCCAAGCATTAGCCCCATTTTCTTTACGTAAAATGATCGATTTAAACAATCTCTTTACATCACGAGGATAAATATACGCATCCACGATGTTATACATATGTTGCTGAATATTACGATTCAATTCCCCTCTCCCCTTGCGTTTATATGTAATACTTGCTTTTAATAAACTTCTCCAATGCTTCTGTTTTCGATTTCACACCCACTTTATCGTAGATTTTCCGCAAATAATTATCGACCGTGCGCTTGCTCATATAAATTTGCTCCGCAATTTGTTCGTGCGTAGCCCCCTTCACCAACATATTCATCATGTTGACTTCTTCCTCAAGCAGCACAAATTCCCCCTTCACTTGCCCGTCTGTATATTGCATCTGATGAAAATACGCAAGAGGCAGCATCGTTTGACCATCCAAAATACAATTAACCATATTCATAATTGCACGTTCACTCGACTCTTTTGACAGGACACCGCTTACTTTAATTTCTATTAGTTTGTTGATAATACCGCTTAAGTCAAATCCGGTGAAAATAACGATATGTGTATCAGGAGAATTGTCCTTAATAGCCTTGGCGACTTCCGTTCCCGATTGATCGGGAAGCTGATAGTCCAGAAATACAAGCTGGGGCTTTTCAATAGCAAATAACTCTAAACATTGCTTGGCATTACTGGCAACACCAATTACTTCTATTTGATCAATTTGCTGTAACAGCGCCTGAGTTGCTCGCGCAAATAGCGGGTGATCATCGACGACCAAAGTTTTAACAACCTCACTCATGCAGAAATGACCTCCCCGACCGGAATCCTAATATTAAAAATAGTCCCTTTCCCTTTCGACGTAATCATGTCCACTTGACCGTTCATATGAATGATTCTGCTCCTTATTTGTTCTATTCCCATCCCTGAAGAGCCGATCTCTTTTTGTAATCCTTCATACGCTTCATTGAAGCCTACGCCGTCATCTTTATAGTGTAAATATAAATATTGATCAATTTCGTTAATTGAAAATGTGACTCTAGCCGCGTGCGAGTGCTTCTTCGCATTATTCAGAAGTTCTTGAACAACTCGAAAAATATGCCGTTTGGTTGGCAAGTCCTTCCCTTCGATCATGGAAAAAGAGCCTGTTTCCAAGGTGAGCTCGAATGGAGTTGTATAAGATTCCTTCTCAACATACATTTTGAGGGTTTGAACTAAACCTACTTCTTTGAGCAAATGGGGATTTAGTTCAAAGCAGCTTTGGCGCAGACTCGCGTTAATCATGTCGACAAAGTTATTCATATTATTTAACTGTTTCTGATCTGACTTATCCAAAGTACCTTTATCGGCAATTGAAGATATTCTTCTTTTAAGGAAAAATAGATCCTGCATCGTTGTATCGTGCAAATCGTTTGCGATTCTAATCCGTTCCTCCTCCTGCAAGTCAAACATGACTTTACGGAACCATTGAATATCTTGAGCGTTTGCTTCAAGTGGGAGCTGTGCAGCAAACTGCTGCAGGTTGAGGGTAAGTTTTCGGATTAAATGTACATTCTCCAAACTAACCTCTAAATAAGAGGTAATGAGCTGAAGCCACTGTTTCTCTTCTTTTGAAAGGTACATATTTGTTTTTTTACGCGTAACAATGAGATAACTTGAATAGGTTTCATGATCGTTCATTTCAATGCTGATGTACTTAGAGTTTTCCAATAATGTAGAGGATTCTGCAAGCCGCCCTATCTCTATTGTATCTATTTCCCCATCATGAATAATTTCCACTTCACCCTTATAGCGGAATACGATAGCTCCACCATGCAAATGCAATGTGTTTACAATGTCAACAAGAATAATTTCTTTTAATTCTCTAAAACTTGAAATGGAACCCAAATTCTTTGCTATTTTCTTCAAAGCGGATTGGAGAACATATTTTCTTGGAAACAGAAAAGGTTCGAGTTTAGTCGACCAGTACTCTGCTGCATAAAGAGACAATGTCATAAGGAGCATAGAGCCACCAAATATATATAACAATTGGCCTTCAGTGACCACTGAGCTAAAAATAAAATAATAAAAACCCGTGAACAAGCAGACAGGTATGATAGCTAACAATCCCGCGAAAATAACACGTCGAATAACTAGACCGAAATCATACAATTGATTAGATGCAATTAGGTATGCAAAAGACATTGGAAATACAAGTAGAATCCAACTTGTAGATATAGCATTTAATATGCGTTTTCCAATAAATAATTCTGGCAAAAAAGAAAGTGAGATAATTGGTAAGAATGTTACCAACCAACTCCACCAAACACTCTTAATTATACTGGACACATAGGACTGTTGTTTTCGAGATTTAAGGTATTGAACACTTAGCAAATACACATTCAGAAAAAAGCCAAGTACGAAGAAACCTAATATAATTGATGTATCATTTTTGTATAATTCATATGCTATTGGAGTATAAAAGTAAAAAGATCTTATCAATGCTATAATAGCAACGAAAGAATACAAATATTTTAACATCCATGTTGATAATCCCAATTCACCTTTATCATTAAAAAATACAATTAAAAAATGAAAAAAGACGATGGGTAATAACATCATAC
>NZ_JBYTBS010000063.1:0-40683 GCF_058789495.1 Paenibacillus sp. FW126-R14
ATATGCCGTTGTAGCTCAACTGGTAGAGCAACTGACTTGTAATCAGTAGGTTGGGGGTTCAAGTCCTCTCGACGGCACCACAAAACCCAAAAAAGTGAAGCTAAGCTTTGTAAGCAGCGCCGATTACTTTTTCGGGGCCCAGCAACACTCGTTATCATGGAGGCTTAGTGAAGTGGCTAAACACGGCAGACTGTAAATCTGCTCTCTCCGAGTTCGGTGGTTCGAATCCATCAGCCTCCATTTCCTTGCTTTAGGGGCATAGTTTAAAGGTAGAACAAAGGTCTCCAAAACCTTTGGTGTGGGTTCGATTCCTGCTGCCCCTGCCAACAAAGTAACAAATTAATATTGTGGCGGTCGTGGCGAAGGGGTTAACGCACCGGTTTGTGGATCCGGCATTCGCGGGTTCAAGTCCCGTCGTCCGCCCATTACGACCAAATCATAATAATGGGGATTAGCCAAGCGGTAAGGCAACGGACTTTGACTCCGTCATGCCAAGGTTCAAATCCTTGATCCCCAGTTTCTTATATGAGTCATTAGCTCAGTTGGTAGAGCACCTGACTTTTAATCAGGGTGTCGTAGGTTCGAATCCTACATGACTCACCACATATGCGGAAGTGGCTCAGGGGTAGAGCATCGCCTTGCCAAGGCGAGGGTCGCGGGTTCGAATCCCGTCTTCCGCTTCATAATCTTCCTACAAAAAAGCCTTGCGAACCAAGGTTTTTTTGTCATTTGTACGATCTAGAGATCTCCCGCATTTTCATATGCCGATTCCAACATGTTATAATGAACCGGATTAAATCAGGAGATGATGGCCCAATGGAATTCGTGAAAATGTATTTGACGTATTTGAAAAAAAACTTGTTCATGAGACTGCTGCTCCTGTTCTCTCTGATTACGGTTATCACGATTATTTCTTTTTCTTATTTCATGTATCGTTCGATGTCGCAAGCTGCGATTAATCGAGAGTTGGATATACAGAAGAAAGCAATGACGAACGTAAACAATTATTTGGGGGAGAAATACGAGTCGACGCAGTCCATTTTATTCGGATTGTATCGGGATAGCTCGCTGGCTGCGGGTGTCTCATTCATGCTGCAGCACCCCTTCCAGGAATATGTACAGCATAGTCTTGAACAGTACAAGTACAGTCTTGGGGGAACCAGCACATGGAATGACGGCTTGCAGTATTTCAAAAATCATCTGGACGACGACGAGGATATCCAGAATCTGATGCTGTACAGCGTGGATCAACAGGTGCTGTATGTGCTGGGCCGCAATCGCCAATTGCGAATGGTCTCGGCGAATGCAACGCATTCTTATATTCCGGAGGCGATGGCGCTTGATAGCAAAAGCGTTTCCCTGCCCAATGTATGGCTTCGCGAAGCCGCGGAGCAATGGGATAACCATTTATACGCCGTTCGATCGCCAATCAATGATAAGCAGACGCTGAAAAATATCGGCCAACAGATCGTATTCTTCAGTTCGGATGGGATCTGGAAAGTTTTATCGAGTGAGAAGGAAGAGCTGAAGGGAACCCTTCTCGTTGTAACGCCGGATGGCGGCGTCGTGTTCGACTCCTCGGACAAGTTTTACGGCCAGCCCTATCCCTACATGGATCAGGTAGGCTCGCTTTATGAGAACAGCGATGTGAATCAAACGGCCTATGTGACGAAGCTGACGCAAAGCAAAGGAGATTTCATCGTTGTCGGCTTGATGCCTAAGGATGAGCTGGCGGCGTCGTCGCGGCGAATTGGGACTACGATTTTTACGATTAGCGCAATCTGCATATTTTTTACGATTCTGCTTCCGTCCCTGGTTGTATGGAATGTGGCCAAGCGAACGAAGCAGATTATTCGATTCACGCGTAAAGTCAGACAGGGCGATCTCAGCGCAAGGATTCCGGATAACCGGGAGGACGAGCTGGGCCAAATTTCCCGCAGTTTTAACGAGATGATCGAGGAATTGAATCAATATATCGATCGTGTGTACAAGGCGGATATTAAGCAAAAGCATACGGAACTATCGGCTTTACAGGCTCGCGTCAATCCTCACTTTCTATACAATACGCTGGAAGTGATTCGCATGCGGGCGATTACTCAAGGCGCACATGACGTCAGCGAGATGATCTACAGCTTGTCGATGCTTTTCCGAAGTTTTGTTCAGCAGAAGAAAACGTACACGCTGAAGGATGAACTGGAAGCATGCCGGCTATATTTGGAGCTGTTCCAGATTCGCTATAAGGATAAATTTACGTACGCGATCGAATGTGATCGGAAGCTGGCGTCCAACCCTGTTATGAAAATGTCGCTGCAGCCTGTTATTGAGAATTACATTGTCCACGGCTTGCGCAGTGAAAGCAGCGACAACAAGCTTCAAATCCGAGTGACTCAGGTCGAGGAGTTCATTCATGTGCAAGTAGTGGACAACGGCAACGGCATTACGCCCGAGCGATTGAGCGAGCTGGAGACTTTCTTGGAAACGGAAGAAAAGGAAGGGGAGTCTTTCGGCCTGCGCAGCATCCATCAGAGGCTCAAGCTTCTCTACGGCGGCGAATACGGCTTAGGGCTGCGAAGCGAGGCAGGGAAAGGCACGACGGTAGACATATGGCTGCCTATGGACGTGGGGAAGGAGGGTTACCATGTTTAGGGTGTTTATTGTGGACGACGAGCCGTTCATCATCGAAGGCTTGTACGACATTATCGATTGGGCCGAGGCCGGGCTTGAAATTGTAGGGCATGCGAGCAACGGGCAGAAGGCTTTGGAAGCTCTACAGGAAACATCGGTCGATATTCTGTTAACGGACATCTCCATGCCCGTGATGAACGGTTTGGAGTTGATTCGTGAGGCTAGAACGGTTCACCCGGGTTTGCTGTTTATTGTGCTCAGCGGTTTCGATGATTTCTCTTATTTAAAAGAAGGCATGATGCTCGGCATCGAGAATTATTTGCTGAAGCCGATCAACATCAAAGAATTGAAGGCGACGCTGAACAATGCGGTGGAGAAGCTGAACACCTTCAAGGAGACTCGTTTGGTGCAGGCATACAGCAAGCAAGTTTTAAAAGATAACACGCTGCATCGCTGGTTAACGCATCAGATCGCCCCGCTGGAATTTTATGAACGGGCAGAACTTCTAGGCATCAATCTCGATCGCGCCTATATGGCAGCCTCTGTGCTTAGAACGGAATCGGAGGCTTCGGAAACGTTCGAATCCATCTCTTCGCGGGTGGAATCGTGCGACTGGCTGACCTCGTTCTTCGATTTGGATGGAGATATCGTGCTGCTTGCGGCTATGGATGACGCCGATCGAGGCCGGCAAGAGCTCATCCAACTGCTTAAGCAGCTTCAAGCCGGGATGCCCCATCGTCCGCTCCGTATCACAATAGGCAGCGTAGAGCATCTGCCTGAGCAAGCGGGGCAAAGCTACGCGGCGGCTAAAAAGGCGCAGGAGTATTTCTGGATCTATCCTGAGCTTCAACTGATCGATGATCATGACCTTGCGGTTCGTGAAGGGAATCCGAAAGCAAATTTCTCCCTGATTGATTGGCCGGCTTATGCCAAGCTGATCGTCGCCAAGGATGGAGCGAGTCTTTGCCAGCTCATCCAGAGCGATTTGAAGCGGATTCAGTCGCTGCCGGGAATCACGCCCCAAGATTTTCAGGATATTGCGTTCGAGATGGTCATTCATTTCAAAATGGAGCTGAAAGCGATCCGGCATGCCGAGGAACCGGAGGTCTACAATCAAGCTTTTCACCAAATCAGGAACGCTGTCACCCTGGAAGATCTGGAAAAGGCGATTTTGGATATTGCTGAAACGACCGTCGGTCTCCTGATTTCAGACGTTCGCAGCCCGATTGTGCAGCAAGTGTTGAAATATATTCAACAATCGTATGCGGAAGAGCTGTCGCTCAAAATGCTGGGGGCGCTCTACAATATTCATCCGGTCTACTTAGGCCAGCTTTTTCACAAAGAGATCAACGAGTCGTTCACGGAATATATTAACCGGTACCGGATTGAGAAAGCGAAAGAACTGTTGAAAACGACGAATGCCAAAGTTCTGGTCATCGCCAAAGATGTGGGCTATTGGGAAGTGGGCTATTTTTATAAACAGTTTAAAAAGTATGTCGGGATATCGCCGACGGATTATCGAGGACTGCTCTAGGGAAAACTGGAGGTCAGTCCTCTTTGTTATTTTCTTTGATTTTTACATGGATCATTTAATTTATCGTCTATTTGTAAATGCTTTCATGGGTTACTGTAAATATAGCCCCTCGGGCTTATACATTAGAGCACTTCACAGGGAGGATATACAATGAGCAAGATGAAGAAACGCCTAGCTACTACACTTGGACTAACCCTTGCAGTTTCTATGACACTTAGTGCGTGTGGAAGCAAAGATGCCACCGACTCGAAATCGACGGGAACTCCAAATAAACCGGTTGAGTTAATTTGGTACACCATTGGTACGCCGCAAAAAGACGTTAATCGCGTAATGACGGAAGTTAGCAAATACACAGCCGAGAAAATTGGCGTAACCGTTAAAATGAACATGCTCGACTGGGGCGATTATGCCCAAAAAATGCAAGTGATGACTGCTTCCGGAACGCCGATGGATATTATGTTCACGTCTTCGTGGGCCTTCGATTATGTACAAAACGCGCGTAAAGGCGCATTCGCACCGATTGACGAGCTTCTCCAGAAAAGTGGCCAAGGTATCGTCAAAGCTTTGGACCCGGCATTTCTAAGCGGTTCCAAAGTGGACGGGCATAACTATGGCGTGCCGGCCAATAAAGAGCTTCCGGCGCAGGACGTATGGCGCTTCAACAAAAATCTGGTCGACAAATACAATTTGAGCCTGGATAAAGTCAACACGCTCGAAAGCGTAGAGCCGCTACTCAAAGCGATCAAAGAAAAAGAACCGAATGTCTACCCGTTTGCAGTGGACAAAACGTTCATGCCGTATGTCCCTTATGACTATGTGATTGAGAAAATGCCGATGGCTGTGAAGCTCGAGAACACGGACTATAAGGTAGTTAACATTCTGGATACTCCGGAAATGAAGCAAGCTCTTAAAACGATGAACAGCTACTACAAAGCAGGCTACATTCCTACGGAAGCTGCCACGCTTAGCTCGCTGAATGATGTGCAAGTTACAGGAAAATGGTTCATGGATAAAGCAACGAACCAACCTTTTGCGGACAACCTATGGTCTGCGAGCTATGGCTACCCGGTTGTTTCGAAGCAAGCTAGCCCTGCAATGATTTACAACTGGTCTGTTATGGGTTCCATGCAGGCAATCTCGGCGAATTCCAAATATCCTGAAAAAGCGATGGAGTTCCTGAACCTGCTGAACACGGATCCGGTGCTTCGCAACATGGTCGATTCCGGTATCGAAGGCGTTCACTACAAAAAAATCGGCGAAGACAAGATGGAGAACTTGCCGGAATCCAAAAACTATGACATGCCGACGTTCTCCCTAGGCAACGTTCTGCTTACGTATAAAGATCCAAAAGACCCTGATAACAAATGGGACGAGTTCAAGAAGTTCAACGATACGGGCATCCCTTCACCGCTTCTTGGATTCAACTTCGATCCAACGAAAGTAACGGCGGAAATCGCCGCGGTGCAAAACGTGAAAGAAGAGTTCTGGGCAACATTGATGACAGGCACAGTTGATCCTGACAAATTCATCCCGCTGGCTAACGAGAAATTCAAAGCGGCCGGATTGGATAAAATCATGGCAGAAGCGCAAAGTCAAATCGATGCTTGGAAAACAGCGAACAAGAAATAAGTGGTTTGGAGATGAGGCGAATGGTGAACATTCGCCTGATCTTTTTCCAATCTGATCATGAGGGGTGATTGTATGACAAGAATAGGAGCATTCTTTAAAGATGTTAAACAAAGCAAAGTGCTGCTGCTCATGGCATTGCCAGCGACGATCTGGTTCCTGTTCTTCTCTTATTTACCCATGGCCGGCATGGTGATTGCTTTTAAGCAGTACCGCTATAGCCGAGACGGCTTTTGGGCAAGTATTGTGGAAAGCAAATGGGTAGGACTGCAAAACTTCAAGTTTCTTTTCAGCACGCATGACGCGTATATCATTACACGTAATACACTGCTGTACAATATCGTATTTATTGTTGTAGGACTGGTACTTTCCGTAGGGTTAGCTATTGTCTTATCGGAAATTGCCAACAAGAAGCTGGCGAAGCTGTACCAAACGGGGATGTTCCTGCCCTACTTTTTATCCTGGGTTATTGTAGGCTACTTCGTGTTCAGTTTCCTGAACTTTGACAAAGGGATGCTGAATCATATTCTCTCCTCTTTCGGAGTGGATCCGATCCAATGGTATAACGACAAGACATACTGGCCTCTTATTATCATCTTGGTTTACTTATGGAAGTCCGTAGGCTATAGCAGCGTTGTTTATTTGGCAGCAATTATGGGCATTGACAAGTCGCTTTATGAGGCTGCGATGATTGACGGGGCAAGCAAGTGGCAGCAAATTAAGCACATCACTTTCCCGATGTTGAAACCGCTGATGACGATTCTGACTTTGCTCGCGATCGGCCGTATTTTCTATGCCGATTTCGGTTTATTTTTACAGGTGCCAAGAGATTCAGGAACGCTGTATTCGGTAACGAACGTTATCGACACTTATGTATACCGCGGCCTCAAATCAACCGGGGAAATCGGGATGAGTACAGCGGCAGGTCTGTATCAATCAGTCATTGGCTTCATTCTTGTCATGACATCGAACTATGTGGTTAGAAAATTCGATAAAGATAACGCACTGTTCTAATAAGCTTTCGGAAAGGAGGACGTTCAAGTGATTGCCAAACCGGTGAAGAGTCGCGATTTTCATAAATTGCCGCCTGTTTTGAATATATTGTTTAACCTCGTCGCGGGGATTTTTGCATTTGCCTGTGTGTTTCCCTTTATTTTTGTAACGATTATCTCGTTTACGGATGAGAAGACGCTAAGCAGCAACGGGTATCGGATTTTTCCTGAGAAGTGGAGTTTGGAAGCGTACCGGTATTTGTTTAAAGCCGGGGATCAGCTGCTTCTTTCTTATGGTGTAACGATTCTAGTAACGGTAGTTGGAACGATAGTAAGCTTGCTGTTGACGGCGACGTTTGCCTATGCGATTTCACGCAAAAGTTTTAAATTCCGCAATTTTTTCGGATTTTTTGCTTTTTTCACAATGCTGTTTAACGGTGGACTCGTACCGACTTATATTGTTGTCACGCAATTAATGGGGCTTAAAGATTCCTTATGGGCTTTGATTTTACCGCTGGCGGGCAATGCGTTCTACATTATGATCATGCGGACTTTCTTCAGCACGTCCGTGCCTGATGCGATTATTGAATCCGGGAAAATCGACGGGGCCGGCGAATTCGGCATTTTCGTCAGATTGGTGCTGCCGCTTTCGCTTCCGGGACTGGCCACGATCGGCTTGTTCAGTACGCTGGGGTACTGGAACGATTGGTTTAATGCGCTGCTTTACATCGATACGCCTAATCTTGTACCGCTGCAATCGATGCTGATGCGCATCGAGAACAGCATGCAGTTCTTGCTGCAGAATACGAGCAATCCTTCGATTGGCGTAGGCTTGCTGCAATCGCTGCCGCAGGATACGTCGCGGATGGCAATGGTTGTTCTTGCAACGGGACCGATTATTTTTGCGTATCCGTTTTTCCAACGTTACTTTATTCAAGGCTTGACGGTCGGCGCCGTGAAAGAGTAATTCATTCGAATTCCTATGAACGATTCATAATCAAATTAATGTGGAGGACTGACCATGGAACAATTCAGACTGCCGAAAATTGCGATGCCGAAGCTGGAACTGCCAAAGTCGATTCAAGACGTATTGGCCGAAGCCGAAGAGAAGCTGGCGCATCGTCCGAAGCTTTTGCAATTATTTAAAAACTGCTTCCCTAACACGCTCGAGACAACGACGAAGCTGATGGACGACGGAACGACATTCGTTATTACGGGGGATATCCCGGCATCCTGGCTGCGCGATTCGGTCGAACAGGTGATGCACTATGTGCCGTTCGCGAAGAATGATCCGGAGCTGGCGCGCATCCTAAGCGGATTGATTAAACGCCATATTCAATATATTCACATCGACCCTTACGCGAACGCTTTTAACGAGTCGGCGAACGACTGGCACTGGAACAAAGCGGACCAAACCGAGATGTCGCCATGGGTATGGGAGCGGAAATTCGAGCTCGATTCCTTGTGCTTCTCGATGCGTCTGGCTTACACGTATTGGAAGGAAACGGAGCTAACGGATATTTTCGATGCCGGATTCAAAGCGGCGATGGTCAAAATCTACGAGCTCTTCAAGACGGAACAGCACCACTTCGAGCAGTCTCCTTATCGTTTTACCCGCAATAATGGAATTCCTACCGACTCGCTGCGCAATAACGGGCTGGGGATGCCGGTAAACTATACAGGCATGGTTTGGTCGGGTTTCCGTTCAAGCGACGATGCTTGCGATTTTCATTACAACATCCCTGCGAATATGTTTGCGGTTGTAGCCCTTCGCCATATGCAAGAATTCGCGGAGTGGGTATTCCGGGATGCCGACTTCTTGGATGATCTGAAAGCGCTGGAAGCGGACATTGATCACGGCATCCAACTGTACGGCATCTATCGCCATCCGGTGTTCGGACCGATCTATGCCTATGAGACAGACGGCTTCGGCAACTACTGCCTGATGGATGACGCGGGTACGCCTGGACTTATGTCCATTCCGTATCTGGGTTATGTTTCCGCTGACGATCCGATCTATCAGAACACAAGACGGTTCGCGCTCAGCAAAGAAAATCCGTTCTATTTCGAAGGCAAAATAGCGAAAGGAATCGGCAGCCCGCACACGCCGGACAATTATATTTGGCATATGGCTTTATCCATGCAGGGAATAACGGCTTCGACGGCGGAAGAGAAGCTGGCGATGATCGACATGCTCGAAGCGACGGACGCTGGCACCGGATTCATGCATGAAGGCTTTCATGCCGACGATCCATCCATTTTTACGCGAAAATGGTTCGCCTGGTCGAACAGCTTGTTCTCCCAGCTCGTGTACAAAGCGATGAAGGAAGGGTTGCTATGAGTCGTCCTGTTATCATTTTTGCCGATGCTGCTTTTCCGGGCGTTTCATCGCTTGAAGTTCGGGCCGAAGAGCTGGCGGCGCAGGGCGCGCTTGTTGTCGGTGCAGACGGGCTCGGCGAAGCGCTTCGCCAAGCGGACGGGGGATGCTTCGTCAATCTGCATGCCCCTTATTTCCCCAAGTCTGCCTGGCCGGACATTCTCGCGTTCTTAAAGCGCGGCGGAGGTCTTCTCAGCGTAGGCGGAGCAGCCTTCAAGCGGCCGGTTCGCCGGCAGGGGGGCTCTTGGCATGTGGAAGAGGAGCAAACGGCTTATCATCAGCAGTTGTTCATCCATGAAATGCTTCGTGTCGATGACGCTCCGATTAGCAGCTATAAGGCTTTAGAAGCCGTGCCGCTGCTGAAAGGGCAGGAATCGCTGTTCGCGGTGGCGGGTACGTGGAACATGGTGCCGCATACGACGCGGAACAGTGATTTGCCTCATCAAATGGGGGCTGCGGGTACGATGAGTACGCAGATTTATCCCCTTTTGAAAGGCATTAGCAAGGAAGGCCGCGAAGTCGCTGCGCCTGTCGTGTTATGGGAAAACTCGCGCGGCGAGTTCGTCGGCTCGCGCTGGATATTCGTCAACGTTCCACTCAGCGCTTCGTTCTTCCGCGATGGCGGAGCCAAGACTCTGCTGGCTTGGGCGGCATATTGCGCCAAAGGCGTGACCGAGCTGTGGATCAAACCGAATTATGCGAGCTATGAGCAAGGGGAGCGTGCGGTGCTGACGCTTCAAACCCAGTTCATGGGGAGGCATAGCGCTTCGGCCAAAGTATGGACATTCGACATTCAGGTAGAACGTGAAGACGGCGCACAAGCCGGTTGGACCTATCAAATGACGGCTGACGTGAACAAGGAATTTAATCTTGTGCGTATCCCTGTGCCTTTGACGATTGAGCCTGGCTTGTACCGGGTGACATGCAAAGCGGTGGCAGAGGACGGCGAGATGCGCGTGCTGCGCCAGGGGTTCTGGGGCTATGATGCCAACCTCCTTCAGGAAGGTACGCCGATCGTCTGCGACAGAGACTATTTCATCAAAGACGGACGTCCGCTGCCGGTCGTCGGCATGACGTACATGACTTCCGATGTCGCACGCAAATTCCTGTTCCTGCCGAACGCCGATGTGTGGGACCGGGATATGGCCCAGATGGCCAAAGCGGGCATTAACTGGATTCGCACAGGCATATGGACAGCGTACCGCAATATTATGCAGGTGGACGGCCATGCTTCCGAAGAAGTGCTGCGATCGATCGACGCTTTCTTCTTGACGGCGAAGAAACATAACTTGCAGGTGACGTTCACCTTCTTCTCCTTCACACCGGAGACGTGGGAAGGCGTCAACCCGTACTTGGACCCGCAAAGCGTGGAAGCGCAGAAGCGGTTTATCCGCTCAATCGTGTCACGTCACACGGCTTCGACGTATGTGGATTGGGACCTGATCAACGAGCCTTCGATGTTTGATCCGGCGCAAATTTTCTCCGACGGCCCCCGCACGAGCCGCGACGCATTCGAGCAGGCAGCATTTATAGATTGGCTTAAAGCTAGGCACGGCAGCATTGAGCTGCTTCAAGAGCGATGGAATATGTCGCCCGAACAGCTCCCGAATTTCGAAGCCGCCGCGATTCCAGAGGCGGACAGCATTAACTTCGACGTGCAGGATATGCACCGGGCGAAGAAGGGAACGCGCTGGCTGGACTACTGCTTGTTCTCCATGGATATGCATAATCGCTGGGCGAAGGAGCTTTACGATACGATCAAGGAACTCTGTCCGAACCATCTCGTCGTGGTCGGTCAGGATGAAGCGCTGGGCGCGCAGCGGCCTTCTCCGTTGTTTTATGAGGAAGCTGTGGATTATACAACCGTGCATTCGTGGTGGCTGAACGATCAGCTTGTGTGGGATGGTATTTTTGCAAAAACGCACAATAAACCGAATGTCATCCAAGAAACAGGCATCATGTACGTGGAGACGCCGGATGGCCGCGCCAAACGTTCGGAGAACGAGCTGCGCAGCATATTGGAGCGCAAATACGCCTATGCCTTTGCAACAGGGGGCGCCGGAGCCATTCATTGGATATGGAATACCAATTTCTATATGGATAATGCCAACGAGTCGCATATCGGAGCGCTGCGCGCCGACGGTACGGAGAAACCGGAGGCCGACGTTTCTTACGATTTCGGGCGGTTCATGGCGGAGATCCGGGATTTATTCGAGGAGCGGGCGCTGGAAGACATTGTGGCGATCTTCCCGTATTCGAATGACTTTTCCAACCGGAAAATGGCATTCGATGCCACGACGCAGATGACGCGCGTGTTTTCCTATCAGCTGAACATGCCGCTGCGCGCGGCTTCGGAATATCATTTGGACATGTTAGCGGAGCAGCCTGCGAAACTGATTGTGCTGCCGAGCGCGCATAATATCGACGAACAAGCGTGGAACAAGCTGATGGATATCGTCAAAAGTACGGGCGCAACGCTCCTTGCAACGGGTCCGATCAGCCTTGATGCTTATTGGAAGCCAGCGCTTCGCCTCACCGATGTGTTAGGCGAAGGGGAGCTGCACAATGTGCGCCGGGAAGAAATGCTTCGACTGCAAGGCGCAGAGCTGCCGGTATCCTTCGGGCGGCGCCGCATCGCCGAAGCGGTGAAAGAAGTGCGTGCTGCAAGTACCGGCCGCATGGGGGATGAGGTGGTTGATATCCCGCTGGGCAAAGGCCGGCTCATCTGGAGTCCGCTGCCGGTGGAATTGAACGAACGGACGGACACGCTGGTTGCCTTGTACCAATACGCCATCGAGGCGGCAGGCTGCGAAAGCGGCTTGCAATGGAAGCAAGGCGGCGATATCGCAGGTGTATACGGAAGGAAGCTGCGTTACAAGAACGGCTTCTTGTACGTATTCGTATCCGAGTTTGCCTGGGATGCCAAAGTTGAAGTTCGAGATACGGACAGCGGAGCGGCCTATGCATTTACGTTGGAGAAAGAGCGTTCGGTGCTCTTTGCAGCGGATTCCGCAGGCAACATCCTCTCCGTCTACCGGCCGGACGAAGTCCATATTGAAAGGAGTTAGGCTATGAGTACGAAACGAACAGCCCATATCATTTCCCACACGCATTGGGACCGGGAATGGTATTTGCCCTATGAGAAGCATCATGTCCGCTTGGTTAAGCTAGTGGACACTTTATTGGATAAACTGGATAACGATCCGCATTACCGCAGCTTTTATTTGGACGGTCAAACGATTATTTTGGAAGATTACTTGCAGGTCAGACCCGATCAGAAAGGGAAGCTGGAAAAATATATCCAAGATGGCCGGATTATTATCGGTCCTTGGTATATTTTGCAGGACGCTTTCCTTACAAGCGGGGAAGCGAATGTCCGCAATATGCAAATCGGGCATCAGGATGCAAGGAAATATGGCGCCGTCGCGAAGGTCGGCTATTTTCCCGATACGTTCGGTCTCGTAGGCCAAACGCCGCAGCTGATGCGGCAATCCGGCATTACGAACGCGGTATTCGGCCGCGGCGTGAAGCCGACAGGCTTTAACAATACCGTCTCGGACGGCGATTATGAATCCTCGTTCTCCGAGCTGATGTGGGAAGGGCCGGACGGTTCCAAAGTGCTCGGCATTCTGTTTGCCAATTGGTACTCGAACGGCAATGAAATTCCTTTGGATCGCGACGAAGCG
This sequence comes from Paenibacillus sp. FW126-R14, assembly GCF_058789495.1. Taxonomy (NCBI): domain Bacteria; kingdom Bacillati; phylum Bacillota; class Bacilli; order Caryophanales; family Paenibacillaceae; genus Paenibacillus; species Paenibacillus sp. FW126-R14. The sequence continues at coordinate 12,841 of NZ_JBYTBS010000063.1, forward strand.
AAGGCATACTGGGAGCGGAAGCTGACGGATGCGGAAAAATATGCCTCGACAGGCGAGCTGCTCTTCATGAACGGCTGCGATCATCAACCGGTGCAGCTTGATTTGCCGGAAGCGATTCAAACGGCGCGGGAATTGTACCCGGATACCGTTTTCATTCATTCGAATTTTATCGATTATTTGCAGTCCGTGGAGCGTTCCATGAAGCATGAGCTTTCTACGGTAAAAGGCGAGCTTCGCAGCCAGCGCACAGACGGCTGGTCAACGCTGGTGAACACCGCTTCCGCACGCGTCTATTTGAAGCAGATGAATCAGGTGGGGCAAGCGATGCTGGAAAAAGTCGCCGAGCCGCTCGCTGCCATCGCGCACACACTCGAAGCAGGTGAAAAGTATCCGCACCACCTGTTCACGTACGCGTGGAAAACACTGATGCAGAACCATCCGCATGACAGCATTTGCGGCTGCAGCGTGGATGAGGTGCACCGGGAAATGGTCACCCGCTTTGAAAAAAGCCGTCATGTGGCAGAAGCCATTACGGCTGACAGTTCCCGTGCGATTGCTGAAGCAGTCGACACGTCAAGCTTTGAAGGAACAGGCAAGGATGCGCTGCCTGTGGTCGTTTTTAATACGTCCGGCTGGGCGCGCACAGGCGTTGTCCACATCGAAATAGATGCGCTGCGCCTCTATTTCCGTGACGGATACACGCTGGAAGAAGCAAGCCGCCTTGCGAAAGCGGCGGATGTTTCGGGGCGTGTGCTGGTGGACGAGCAGGGCCATGCGATTCCGTGCTCGGTGGAAGATCTCGGCTTGCAATTCGGCTACGATTTGCCCGACGACAAATTCCGTCAGCCGTATATGTGCCGCAAAGTGAAGCTGACTTTCGAGGCGGAGAAGGTTCCTGCCTTGGGGCTGAAAACTTACGCTTGGGTGAAAAGAGAGTCGGCGGTCGCGCAGTCCTCGCTCCTCACCGGGGATCGCGTGCTGGAAAATGCAGCGCTGAAAATTACAATAGCGGAGGACGGCTCCTTCACGCTCACGGATAAGAAGAGCGGCCGTACGTACCGCGATTTGGGCATTTACGAGAATACCGGAGATATCGGCAACGAGTATATGTACAAACAGCCGGATGGCGAAACGGCATTAACGACCCGCGGTGCAGCCGCGCAAATTCGTGTGCTGCAAGACACGCCCTATCAGGCTGCGTTTGAAATCGTTCACGATTGGGAAATTCCTGCTTCGGCGGATGAGAAGCTGGAGGAAGAGCAGCGCGATTTGGTCTACTTCCCGCATCGCAAAGCGCAGCGTTCCACGCGCATGGTGCCGATGACCATCCGCACGGTTGTCACCTTGAGCCGCAGCGGCAAATGGGTCGAGATTGCGTCGACTTTCAACAATCAGGCGAAAGACCATCGTCTTCGGATGCTGTTCCCGACGGATTTGAATACGAGCGTTCATCGCGTGGATTCGATGTTTGAAATCCCGCAGCGGGATAACGTACCGGCAGCGGAATGGGAGAATCCAAGCAACACGCAGCACCAACAAGCATTTGTTGATGTGAGTGAAGCGGGAGCAGGTCTTGTTGTGGCCAATCTCGGTTTGAACGAATACGAAATTGTGCAGGACGGACGCAATACAATTGCGGTGACCTTGCTCCGTGCGGTTGGCGAGCTTGGCGACTGGGGCTTGTTCCCTACGCCGGAAGCGCAGTGTTTAGGCGCGCACACGGTTCGGATGGCCATCATCCCATACAGCGATGACGACATGCAGGCCGGCGCTTATGCGGAGGCTTATCAATTCCAAATCCCGTGGACGCTATGCCAAACGGGTGTTCACGCCGGAAGGATCGCGCCAACGTACGCGCCATTCCAGTGGGAAGGCGGCGACTTGGCTTTCTCTTCGCTGAAGTTGAATGAAGGAACAGGCGATCTGCTCTTGCGTTGGTACAACATGAGACCGCAATCAGCCGAGCTGCAGCTCAGTTCCAACATTCCGTATTACTATTTCTACAAGAGCACGATCATGGAAGAGCACGGCGAGCGCGTCGATACGGACGCTGCGGGCCGGTTGTCTCTGCCGGTAGGGGCTTGTGAAATCGTGACGATCGGGATAAAGTAAGGTTGGAAAAAGGCTGTCCCCAATAAGAACCAAGGAGCTATGCGATCTGTCTTCGCTTAGCTCCTTGGTTTTTTGACGTGCCTGAGTTAGTGTAGATTTCTAATAGAATCGGCAGAATTTTTATATTTCATAAACTTGGAAAAAGGCTTACTATAAATTTAATATAGGGTATAAGGTGGGTGAATTTATGGGATTAAAACACTTCGTTCTGCCATACCGGTAAAAAGCAAGCTTCTGCTGTTCTTTATTTTTATTGCCTTAATACCGATCAGCATTTTGAGTATACACCAGTATGTATCTGCCAAAAGTTTCGTCCTACAAAATGTCGGTGACAACAATTACAAAGTTATCTCAAACATTCTAGACAGTATCGACAAGCAAATCGAGCAGGCAAATAACTTGGCTGAATCGCTGTATATTGATGTGAATGTGGTCAATCAGCTGCGGCGGGAACCTTCAACAGTGAATGATTTTGATATTCAAAAAAGGCAGGCTATCCAAAGCATTGGCAGAAAGTTCGAAGCTATGCCCGTCACAAATTATATACTCTCATTATTCGTTCTCGGAGAAAACGGTTTGGATCTTCGGAACGGAGCGGAAGGAGCGATGATTAATCCCGAAGATTTTCGTGCGGCGGATTGGTTTAAAAAGGGAATGGAAGCCAATGGGAAAATGTATTGGGGAGGGATATCGCGAAATTTTACGAAGATTACGAAACAGGATTATGTCATTCCCCAACACACAGTTATTAAGGATCTGGCAAGCGGGAACAAGCTGGGAACTTTATTAGTTCTCTATAGTCCGAGCATGTTCAGTGACAGCTTCAAGGAAATGATGCTAAACCAGGAAGAAAGAATGTATTTAGTGGATGATCAGGGGAATATCCTGGCCACGAACCAACCGGAGGGATTGGGAGACAGCATCGGCAGCAAACAATATTTTAAACAATTGTTAAATGGGGCAGCTCCCTTTTATTTTGAAACGAAGATTGAAGACAGCAGCAGCTTGGTGGTTTACAAAAAATCGTTAAAAACCGGCTGGACTTTGCTCTTACGTGTTCCTGTGACTCAGGTTGAGGAGCAGAAGGCAGCTGCTATCAAACCAATGATTAGTATCGTCATTATCGTGGTTTTGCTGTGTATATTGTTCTCTTACTATTTCTTTAGAAATCTGCTGGAGGAAAGCGTTCAAAAGGAGAAGGAGAAGCGGATTGCAGAAATACGAATGCTGCAAAGCCAAATCAATCCGCATTTTTTATATAATACGTTAAATTCTATAAAGGTAATGGCTTCCATGCAAGGGTCAAAGGGCATCGAGCATATGGTCAGTGCCTTGGGACGCTTGCTTAAAGATACGTTAAGCGGTGTTAACGATAAGATTACGCTGCGGGAAGAGCTGAGCATCCTTGAAGATTATATGTACATCCAGAAAATCCGCTATAAAGGAAAGGTGCAATTTACAAAGCATGTGTCGGATGAACATCTTTTGCAGTGCAAAATTCTTAAATTTATGTTTCAACCGATCATAGAAAACGCAATATTTCACGGGATTGAGCCTAAAGACGAGGCAGGGGAGATTGTGCTGACCGCCTATCGGCAGGGTGACAGACTGGTCATTGAAGTGTGGGATAACGGAATCGGCATGACGCAAGAAAAAATGGCGAGTATTCGTAAACATGTGGGGAGTCCGGGTGCTGTAGAACAGGAAAATGGTATCGGGTTCCATAACATCAATCAGCGGATCAAGCTGGTATATGGCGAGGAATATGGATTGCATTTCGAAAGTTTAGCGGGAGAGTTTACAAAAGTAACCGTTCAGTTGCCTCTAGAAATGACTTGATACCAATCGAATGGGGGTAATTTAAGATGAAGGTTTTGATTGTGGATGATGATTCCTTGGTCAGAATCGGCCTAAAGTCCGTCATTGACTGGAAGGGGAACGGGTTTGAACTCATTGGTGAAGCCAGTGATGGAAGCAACGCGCTGGCATTCATCTCTGCTCATCAGCCCGATATCATCATTACGGATATTAAAATGCCTGTTATGAACGGCTTAGAGATGATGAAGCAGCTGGTTGAAATGAATAACAGCGCAAAGATACTCATACTAAGCAGCCATGACGAGTTTCATTTTGTAAAAGAAGCCATGAAGCTGGGGGCAGAGGATTATTTGCTTAAGCTCGAAATAGAACCGGAATCCTTGATAAGCATCCTGAAGAAGACTGCTCGCAAAATCGAAGAACGCCGGATGTGTGAGAGTAAAAAAGCAGGCGTTGAGCGTCAGATGATAAAAAATATAAATGTCATGCGAAAAAATTTCTTAAAGGATCTTATCCATCAATTTTATACGAATGAAAATGAGATGAAAGAATGCATGAATAGTTTAAACATTCGGCTTCATGCGGAGTATATTTATTGTTTTATGATAAAAGCAGGTGAGTTTTTTCTCTTTGAAGAGGCTTCTGATCAAAAGCTGCATATTTTAAGCTATTCTCTAATGAACATCGCAGAAGAGATCGTAGGCGACCTGTTCAATGGGTACTGTTTTGAAGGGAAATCAGGTGAATTCTATCTTCTGGCTTCCAGTAAAAAGGAGCTCAACGGGGTAGTCAGGGATCATAAGCTGTTGGATTTGGGCAAAAGACTGCGGGATATGCTGGAACAATACCTGAATATTACGGCGACCGTCGGGATTGGTGTTGGGAAAGGCGATCTAAAGGGAATTCAGGAGGCCTGCGCACAGGCTGTAAATGCAGTAAAAAGCCGCTTTTTTGATGGGAATGAAGGCGTAATTCTATGGAAGGAAGGGAACTTGAATACTTTCTTGATGGATAGCTTTTCAATCCTCCATATCAAGGAGAGGCTGCATCATGCCTTGTCTTTTCAGCAAAAAGAGGAATTGGAAGCTGTATTTAAGGTTATCCAGGAGGAAATATTGGGATTGCCTCTGAGTAAGAGAGCTGTTTGCAATGCTACGCTGGAGTTATTTTATATGATCAGCGAATATTGTGAGTTCTACCAGATCAAGATGGAGAAAATGCTGCTGCGCAGCAACCGGTCTTATCAACAGCTGATCCATATGGAAAGTCTTGTGTTAACGAAAAAATGGATACAAGAAGTGTTGGAAGATCTGATGAATTTTATTGATCAAGAGGAGAAAACGAGTTATTCGAGATGTATTTCGCGCGCCAAGAAGTATTTGGAAGATCACTTTTATGAAGATATTTCCCTTCAAGAATTAGCGGATGAAGTTAACCTGAATCCGTCTTATTTCAGTACATTACTGAAGAGATATACGGGTTTAAGCTTTTCGGAGTGTTTGATGCAGGTTCGAGTCGAGAAGGCAAAAGAACTTTTGGCAAAATCGGAGTATAAGGTGTATGAGGTTGGAGAAAAGGTTGGCTATCAGAACAAGTATTATTTTAACCGGATTTTTAAAAAAATAGTAGGAATCAGCCCGGGGGAGTACAAAAGAAAGATGGCCCGTCCTGTGAAAGTTTCCATATATGTATGAATTAAGTTATATGGGAGGGGAGAGTGCCTTGCGAACATTCATTGTCATCATGGTTTCTGTCATTTTATCTTTGACAACGCTTACATTCAGCGGGGTGACAAGCCGATTTCTGAATAACTCAGTTTCCAATAAAACAGAGCCTGCTCCTGCGGTGAAGAAAATAAAGGTGGCTTTGTGGGACTATGATGTAACGGAATATGATCAAAAAATGATCGATGCTTATCAGAAGCGAAACCCTCATACGCAAATTGAAGTGGTCAGCATTCCAAGCATGAATTACAGCAGTAAATTATCGATTATGCTGGCTGTTGGAGAGAACATTGACGTATTCTATACGATGAATATTAATGAATGCAGGAGATTTGCAAGCAGAAACAACATAGCGCCCATCGATGATTGGATGGAACGGGACCATATCGACTTAAAACCTTATGGCGACGCTACAGGCGAGTCTTTGAAAGCAGGGAATAACATTTGCGGCCTTCCTTATCGAAGAGATTTTTATACGTTGTTTTATAATAAAAATATATTTGATCGAAATCATATCCCTTACCCTACTAACGATATGACGTGGAGTGAGTTTAGAGAAATCGGCAAAAAATTAACGAACGGCGAGGGTGATCGCAAGACGTACGGCATATTTATGGATCCGTTCATATTGAATTATTCTGTACCGATCATGCAAAAACTAACGAATGCCGATTTGATGAAATATGACTTTTACGAGCTTAAACCAGCCATTGAGTTATTTATGAATGTAGAATTGCTAGATAAGTCTGCCGTTGACTATATCACGAATAAATCTTTACAAGCCAATCAGCGCACTTTCGAAAAAGGCAATTCGGCCATGTATGTGAATGGCACTTGGTTTATGAATTACTTGGCAAGCGATCGGAAAGCGGGAAAGATCGACTTTGATTGGGGCATGGTCAGATTGCCTCACTGGGAGGGGATGGAGACTCCTTCGAGCTTTGGACACACGTTCGTGTCTATTAACAGCACAACAAGCAAACCTGAAGAAGCATGGGATTTTGTCAAATTTATTACGGGCAAGGCTGGCGCCCAAATACTTGCAAATGAGCTGATGCTGCCTGCGTATATCGATGAGGACATCTTAACCCAGTTTGATCGGAATTCGCAATTTCCGAACGGTGTGGTGGAAGTCATAAAAGCCGAAATGGCGAATACCCCCATCGAACCGGGGAGGGGGATGGACTGGTTACAAGGCATCGTGATCTTTGAGTTGGAAATGATTTTGACTAGAAGCAAGACCGTCGATCAAGGCATTGCCGATATGATAAAAAGAAGAAATGAAATCATCGGATACAACAATTCTAAGAAGAATTGATTTTCCATATGGATCATTTGCGTCTTATTGCACCTTCAAAGCTGGGGGTGCTTTTTTATGTAAACAAACGGAGTAACAAAACAGCAATAGATCTAGGGATCGTACAAATAAATGTTCAGATTGGAGATTAGGAAAAAAATACCGGATAGCTCCTTCAGTTATTGCTATAAAGAGTGCAATGAAACTAGATATCCTGCATTTTAGTACTTTGTAGTCAAAGTTATAATCTTACTGTGATTGATTGATACACTATGTATCTATTTTGTGGTTGAGGGGGTGATAGGAGAAGTTAGCAGCGCTGCAAGAGAGGAAAGGGGTGATATCACTGGCATACGCCCATATGACTGATAGTTTGAATTCATTTTTGGAATAGCATGTAGCGTTTAGAAAATTGTAGGAGGATCAAAAATGAAAATAGTGATAAGAAAAATAGTCTTATGCCTAGCCATTTTTACTTTGTTGATTGGTTCGGGAATGGGGAATTTAGCGGGAATAGCGAAAGCGAATGAAACACCTGCACCGGCCGTCACTTTGTCGGGTGAGGAGAACGTTGCCCCGGGGCAATCATTCGACTTAACTTACGGTTTAAGTAATGTTGCAAACGTTTACGCACAGGATCTAACGATATCCTATGATCCGGGTCAACTCGAATTTGTCTCAGCGGAATCGACGAAAAATGGCTTGCTGCTTGTAGACAAAATAGAAAAGCCAGGACAAGTCCGAATTCTCGCGGCGGATGTAAAGGATGCGAATGCGAACGGAAACTTGATGGCGCTGCATTGGAAAGCTAAGCAATTAACCCAGTCGGCAACGACGAACGTAACGGTATTGGGCGTCACCATCGCAGATGCAGCCGGGAAAGAAACGCAGGTAAACGGCACTTCCCACAGCGTGCGTATCAACTTGATTGTTCCTAATCCGGGCGATCTTAACGGTGATGGCAAGTACACGGTCGGCGACTTGGCCATAGTGGCAGCCTACTACGGCAAAACATCGGCCGATCCGGATTGGGCACTATACAAGAAGGCGGATATCAACAATGACGGTATCATTGACATTGCTGACCTTGCGGCAGTCGCAAGAAAAATTCTCGGGATAGAGACACCGGAGACGCCGCAAGCGGCGTTAAGCAGCCTGGAGCTGCAAGCGACGATTGGCGGAGGCGGTCAGCTTACGCCGGCATTCTCTCCTTCGGTGAAAAGCTACACAGCCAAAGTGCAAAGCGATATTTCCAATATTTTAATCAAACCTGGCGCTGCTGCGGGCAGCACAATGACAGTGAATGGCAGCAAACCGCAAGCGAGCGGTTATAATGCAGCATTACAGGTGGGCAGCAACAGCTTTGAAATCAAAGTCAAAAATGCCGAAGGCAACGAGCAGGCGTATACCGTTAGCATCGTGAGAGACAACATTCAACCGGTTGCGGATAAATTCCTCGATCTCACCTATAACGACACGATTACGGGTGTGACGATGAAGTACCGCTTGTTCGTTCCGGACAATTACAACCCGGCCCAGTCGTATCCGCTTGTCTTCTTCTTGCACGGCGATGGAGAACGCGGCAGCGATAACATGAAGCATCTGACGGCAAACGAAGGAGCAACGGTTTGGGCGAAGCCGGAAGAGCAAGCGAAGCATGCGGCCTTCGTATTGGCGCCGCAATGTCCGATTCAGGATGCGGACGGAGACGGTGTGAACGACGAGGGCGTGTGGACCGATCCCGTCCACGGGCGTCCGTATACACCGACGAAAAACCTTGAAACAGCTAACCGGATTCTTCAGAAAGTGTTGGCCGAATACAAAATCGATGCAAACAGAATCTATTCCACAGGTATTTCCATGGGCGGATTCGGAACATGGGCGAACAATATCTATAATCCGGACCTGTTCGCGGCAATGGTGCCTGTAGCGGGATACGGTGATCCGGTTGGAGCGGCAAATAAGCTGGCTGCGAAGCCGATTTGGCAATTTACGGCAGAAGCCGATCCCCTTGTTTCTGTAAACAGTGTTCGTGCTACAATCAACGCGGTAAAAGCGGCTGGCGGAAACCCGAAATATACCGAATATCCGAAAAGTGCTTATTTCTACCCGATCGCTCACTTCTCTTGGGTTCCGGCTTATGCCGATGAAGCTATGCGCGACTGGTTGTTCGCACAGAAAAAATCCAAGTAAAAAAGATTAAATCAAAGGACTGTCCCCACAGTGGAATCATCTGCTTTGGGGACAGCTTTGCGATTTCATTGAAAACGTTTGCAATACGAGGGGCCATTCGATATAATTGGAGTGAACTCAAGGTGTTTACAGTGTGTAAACAGGGTGTCTATTTGAGGCAGCTTCTGTATGGAGGAGTGGTTGATTGAAAAGCAAATGGGAACAGGAATTAGAGGAGCAGCGCAGCAATCGGCGGCAGCAAATTATTGTAGCCGCTCAAGAGCTCTTCTTGGACAAAGATTTGCACGGAGTCACGATGAAAGACATCGGACATCAATTGGGAATTAGCCGTGTAACGCTTTATAAATATTATCGCTCGATTGATGAATTGGCTTTTGAGGTGCAAATGAAGGTTATGGACGATTTATTTAGTTTCGTAAATGCGTACATAACGGGCGAACGTGCTGAGGCAAAAATACGGAGCCTGTTTGCAGCTTGGCACCAATTCACCCAAACCAATCCCAATCATTTGCGTTTTATCGGTTTGTTTGATCACTATTACCGCAATCAGTATCCGACCGCCGAATTGGAGGAGAAGTACAAAGCATACATCAAGCATGCTTTTCCCACACTCGTTCAGCTTATGATGGAAGGCATTCTGGATGGCTCGATCCGCAAGGATCTTGATCCCGTCAAGACGTCCGGCATGATGGCGAACACGATGATGAGCTTAACGCAGCGAATGGCCTCAAGGGGAAACATCCTTCGCGTCGAACAGGAGATTGATCCCGATGCGCTGATGCTGCAGTTCATTGACATGATGATAGCTTATCTGAAGGGGGAGGCTTCTGCGATTTGATCCAGTCAGTTCCATGAGAGGGGGAAGCAGCCGTGCCCAAAAGCAGGATGCCTCTGTTCAAGTCGCTGCGCTTTAAACTCATATTTGGATTGTTCATTATGGTCGTTCCGATTGTCGTTTTCATGATATACAACAATTTGTACGCCATCAAGGTCGTTCGGAAGCAAGTGGCTCAATCGAATAAAAATCTTATCAGCTTATATATGGGACAAATCGACCGTAGTTTGGATGAAGTAGATAAGTATTTGTTCAATATCGCCGCTCAAGAGACCGGCTTGCTTGTCCTCGATGTGCAGAGGGATCTAAATGCCGACCGATACTCCTATACGAAAATTCAATTAAACAACAAGCTGTTAAAAGACCTTCCCAATTATAAATCCATGGATATGTTCTTTGTTTACTCGGAACCGAACCAAGATTTGTTGACGGTGATGAGCGAACAGGTCAGCTACGGTAAGCAGGAGGCCATTGAAAACAATATTCATCAAATATTTCAGGATCAACAGGGCGATGCCGATTCGTTTACCATAAAAGAATGGTTCATCCGCAAGCTGGGAGATCAATATTTTTTGACCCGTGTTATTAAATATGGGAATGTCTACATCGGGGCCTGGGCGGATGCGAGCAAAATCATGGTACCGCTGAACCTGGTCGATTTGGGCAACAACGGCAGGGCGCTGCTGGCAACGGACCAGTTTGAAGCCATGGCGAACCAAACCTTCATCTTGGAGAATCAAATTAACTTGAATGCCGATGGAGCGAACTACAACCTCACTGGCAAAAACGAGAAATTTCTAGTTGTTGGCGAGAAATCCGTGAAAGGCCGATTCAGCTTAATCGCTGTCATACCGGACAGCATCATTTTGGAGAATCTTCCTTTTCTTCGCCGAATCGTAACTTTCATTGTAATCGGGTCTCTCGTTGTGATTCCCTTCATTTTATATCATTTAAGGAAAATCATTTTGGTTCCCATAAACCGGATCATGATGGCAATGCGAAGAATCGAGGACGGGAATTTGGATGTCCGGATTACCTATCGTCCTTCCGTCATTGAGTTTGACAAGATGAACCAATCTTTCAATCGCATGATTTCGCAAATACAGGAATTGAAAATTAACGTCTTGGAAGAACAGTTGAATCATCAGAAGGCCGAGCTGAAGCATTTGCAGCTTCAAATTAACCCTCATTTCTTTTTAAATTCCTTAAATATTATTTATAACTTGGCGCAAGTGAAAGATTTCGCGTTGATTCAGGAAATGACGCTTTGCCTCGTACAGTATTTCCGCTTTATGTTTCGCAGCAGCATGGCATTCGTCGTTTTGAAGGAGGAAGTTCAGCATACCCTTAATTACTTTCGGATTCAGGAGATGCGCTTTCCCTCTAATTTAACCTATGACGTAACCGTTCCCGACACCCTGATGGACGTATGGGTTCCTCCGCTTGTCATTCAAACTTTTGTGGAAAATACGATTAAACACGCAGTGAGCATGGATAAACAGATTCATATCCAAATAACCATTGAAACCGCTCAAGATCAGAAAATCCGAATCCGAATTGCGGATACAGGCAAAGGATTTCCTGAAGATGTTTTGACACGGCTGCAAATGGAAGTGGACATAGGCGATGGAGAAGGCCACCATATCGGGATATGGAATGTGCAGCGCAGATTGCGCTTGCTGTACCGGGATCAAGCGCAGATCACGTTTGGCAATGGTGCCGAACAAGGTGCTGAGATTGACATACTGATCCCTATCTATGTAAAGGAAAGAGGAGAAGCCGATGCTGCAATTGCTGGTCGTGGACGATGAAATCCATGCCGTGCGCGGAATCAAGGCAGGCGTACAGTGGGACATGCTTGGATTCTCGAAGGTTCATGAAGCTTTCAATATACGGCAAGCGAAGGAGATCTTTTTAACGCATCAGATTGATATCTTGATTTGCGACATTGAAATGCCGGAAGGCGACGGGTTCCAGCTGCTGGAATGGGTCAAAGAACAATCGCTGGAAACCGAAGCGCTCTTCTTGACTTGTCATGCTGATTTCGAATTCGCCCAGAAAGCGATTCAATTGGGCAGTCTGGATTATATGCTCAAGCCTGTCCGTTTTCCGGAATTGGAGAAAGCCGTCCGCAAAGCGATCGAGCAATTGAACAAGAAACGGGAGCTGGTCCAGTTTAATGAAACCTACAGGCATTACTATCTGCTGTGGGAATCGTACCACCCCATGGTGGTTGAGCGCTTTTGGCAAGACTTGCTTCAGAGGTCTATTCCTTCCAACCGGCTGCAAATCAAAGAAATTATGACGAAGCAAAACATCCCTTACTCCGATACGGATTTATTCGTTCCCGTTTGGATCAGCGTTCAGCGTTGGCATAAGAAACTGACACTGCGGGAAGAAAAAATTATGGAATACGCCTTGCGCAACTCTTTGGAAGAGCTGTCTGTTTGGAGAGAGGGGAAGGGCCAAATTGTGCAGATCAAAAGTGGCGGGTTGCTGGCCATTCTGTCAGTGGACCAAGAGGGCAGGATGGACAAAAAGAGGCTCAACAAGGAAATGCAGGATTATATCCATGCCTGCAATCATTATTTTTTCTGTGATCTTTGTTGTTATATCGGTTCTCCCGTTCCTCCGGAGGGAATGCTGAAGATGTTCGAATCATTAGTCGCAAGGGAATCTGAAAACGTAACACAATCCAATAAAATATTTTTCTTAAGCGAGCCCTCTTGCAGGTGTGAACCGTTCCTGCTGCCCAAAATGAACCCCTGGGCCGAACTGCTGAAGAACGGATGCAAAGCGAAACTGCACCAAGAGATCGATCGCAGCTTTGAAGCAATGAAGCAGTTGGAAAGGCTCGATGCCAAATTACTGCGCGGATTTTACGATGACTTTCTGCAGATGATTCACCATGTCTTGCATTATAAAGGCTTAAGGGCGCATGAGGTGTTTTCGCAAGAGCTTCTTTCCATGCAAGCGTCGACCGTTACCCGTTCCGTTGCTGATTTAAATCACTGGGTCCATGCGGTCATTACAGAGGCAGCGGGCCATATTCACACAGTGGACGAAAGTCAAACCGTTGTTGAAAAAGCGAAACAATATATCGCCCAGGTTCTCAATGAAGATGTGTCGCGTGAGGATATCGCCTCCTATGTAAAGATGAATTCGGATTACTTGACAAGAGTTTTCAAGAAAGAAACGGGCTTGACGATTTCTGATTATGTGTTTCAGGAAAGGGTCAAGCTGGCCAAAGAGATGCTGGTGAAGACGGATCTTCCGATTGGCAGCATTGCCGCTTCGGTGGGTTATAATAATTTCTCCCATTTCTCTAAAATGTTCAAAAAAGCGACGGCCATCAATCCGCAAGATTACCGCAAACAATACGAAGTATAACACGGGGGTATCCCTGTTTTTTTAAGATCGCTCCGCTACCCGGATTCGGTCTTTTTTTGTATCAAAAGAAGTCGGAAATGCGATAAGGGGAAGTCGGCAAACTGGTAGAGGGCAAAGCGCCGTTTTTATAAGATGAACATATAACGGAAGAGGGGGAACGATATGGAGACTGCGACATCAACAAGGACAAACCCGGTGGTTGCGACAACCGCAGGGCAAACAGCATTGAAGTCGGCAACGCGCAAGAAATGGAGAAAAGTATGGAGGTACGCCCCGCTGCTGGTTATGGTGCTGCCCGAAATCATTTATTTGTTCATCAATAACTACTTGCCGATGTTTGGCTTGATCATCGCATTCAAAGACGTCAACTTCACGAAAGGAATTTGGGCAAGCGACTGGGTGGGATTCAAAAATTTTGAATACCTGTTCAAAACGTCCGATGCGATGCTGATTACCCGAAATACGATTCTTTATAATACAGCTTTTATTATTCTCAATTTGATTATCGCCGTCGGCGTAGCTATTTTGCTCAATGAAGTGAAAAAAAAGCTGTTTGCCCGGTTTTACCAAAGCGTCGTTCTCATCCCCTACTTGATTTCAATGGTTATCGTGGGCTATCTGGTGCTTGCCCTGTTAAGCGGGGAAACCGGATTCATTAATAAACAAGTTCTTCCGTTGTTTGGGATCGATCCGGTCTCATGGTACAGCGAAGCCAAATATTGGCCGTATATTTTGACTTTTGTGAACATCTGGAAGCATGTCGGATACTTATGCGTGATCTATTTAGCGGCAATTATCGGCATCGATCCCGAATATTACGAGGCGGCAAGAATTGACGGAGCGAGCAAATGGCAGCAGATCATGCACATTACGATTCCTTTAATCGCTCCGGTTATCGTCATTATGACGCTATTGCAAATCGGTCGCATCTTTTACTCGGATTTCGGCTTGTTCTACCAAGTGCCGTTGGATACAGGCGCACTCTTCCCGACAACTAACGTGATCGATACGTACGTTTACAGAGCTTTACTCCGATTGGGCGACATCGGCATGTCATCGGCAGCGGGTTTATACCAATCCGTAGTAGGATTCATTCTCGTGCTGATATCGAACTATGTGGTAAGCAAACGAAACAGCGATAACGCTTTGTTTTAATAAGGAGGAGAAGTCATTGAAAGGAAAAAGCCAACTGTACCAAGCCTGCATTCATGTGTTCTTCATCGGCATTGTGTGTCTCTGCCTGCTTCCATTTTTTCTGCTTTTGATTACCTCTTTTACCGATGAGACGACGATTCTGCAAGAAGGGTACTCTTTCTTTCCAAGCAAACTAAGCGTAGCCGCTTACGAGTTCTTGTGGAACGATTCCGCTAACATATTTCGCGCTTACGGCATAACGATTCTGGTGACTGTCGTCGGTACGTTTGTGGGTCTGTCTATTACGGCTCTATGTGCCTATCCGCTGTCACGGAAAGATATGCTGATGCGCAAGCCGCTGTCGTTTATCGTGTTTTTCACACTGCTGTTTAACGGGGGCTTGGTCCCGACTTACTTGGTGTATACCCAGTTGTTTGATATGAAGGACACGCTGCTGGCGTTGATCATTCCCGGTCTGTTATCCAACGGATTCTATGTTCTGATTATGCGAACCTTTTTTATGTCTTCCATACCTACGCCCGTTATTGAATCGGCATCGATCGATGGGGCGGGGGAATTTAAAATCTTTTTCCAAATCGTGCTGCCCTTATCTCTGCCCATTCTGGCAACGGTTGGACTCATGCAAACGATCGGCTATTGGAACGACTGGTTCAACGGGTTAATTTATGTGACTGACAGCAAGCTGTTTAGTTTGCAAAATTTGTTAAACCGGATATTGCTGAACGCGCAATTTCTATCGAGCAACGCGAGCAGCAGTACGACGGAACTTGCGGCAAGCAGCAACATTCCGATGGAATCGGTTCGAATGGCGATGGCGGTTATTGGAACGATTCCGCTGCTGTGTGCGTACCCTTTCTTTCAAAAATATTTCGTTAAAGGCCTCGTCATAGGAGCTGTTAAAGGATAGGCTATACCCGGCGCCCGCCGGTTAGCATATAGAAGGATCATAATAAGGGAGAACAATAGGGAGGTTGCACAATGAAAGGTAATCGGAAGCGCGTACAAACCGTGTTAGCGGGAATGATGACGGTTTCACTTCTTCTAACAGCTTGCTCTGGCGGAAGCGGCAACAGCAACACGGCGGATACGGCAGCAAAGGCGCCAAGCGCGTCTGGGGAAACCGGAACGGCGAAGTCGAATTTAAAGCCTTATGAACTAACCGTGGCCTATTATAAGATTGGCAACAATAAGGATCAGCAGGAAGTTCAGGATGCCGTCAACAAGCTGACCAAAGAAAAGATTAATGCCACGGTCAAATTTGTGCCGATTGATCCTGCAGCCTATCAACAGCAAATCAACCTCATGCTGGCGAGTAATGAAAATCTGGACCTGCTCGTTACTTTGACCGCTTTGGGCTATGGTACGCAAGCAGCGAAGGGGCAGCTTGTTCCGCTTGAGGACCTGCTTAAGAAATATGGTCAAGATATTGCCAAGGTCGTTACTCCGGACATTCAGAAAGCAACGACAACGAGCGGTAAACTATACGGCGTGCCGAGCGTTCGAGATTGGGCTGCCGACTACGGCGTTCTGATGCGCAAAGATATTGTTGACAAGTATAAGATTGACCTGAGCAAGATCAAGACCTTCGATGATTTGGATGCCGTATTCAAAATTGTCAAAGAGAACGAGCCCAATATGGCGGCCATTATTCCGGAAACTGCAGGGGGATCTATCATTGCATCCATTGCTCCAGGATTTATGGATCCGTTAAACGATGATAATGGTGTGCTGCCGGATCAGGATAATAACCTGAAAGTCGTCAATTGGTTTGAAACGCAAACCTATGCGGATTTATTGAAAATGGTCAGAAGATGGTACACGAACGGGTATATCCCGAAAGATATCGCTACAAATAAGCTCCGTCCGGAAGATCTTGTGAAGGCCGGGAAAGCTTTTGCCTTTGTGGCGCATATGAAGCCTGGCTATGAAACGAAGGAAGCTATTTCTACGGGCACACCGATGGTGGCAACGCGCATCATTCCGCCGATCACCTCCACCTCGTCGATTGCCAATGTCATGTTCAGTATTGCCAAAAATTCGAAAGACCCCGAGAGAGCGATGATGTTCCTCAATTTGCTGTACTCTGACAAAGATTTGATCAATTTGATCGACTACGGCATTGAAGGGAAGCATTACGTTAAGAAAGGCGACTTGATCGGCTTCCCGAACGGCGTAGATGCGCAGAATGCCACATATAGCCCGAATCATGGATGGGAGTGGGGCAATCAATTCCTTTCCTACGTATGGGATAACGACGATCCGAATGTATGGAAAAATCAAGCCGAATTCAATAAATCTTCCAAAAAATCGAAGGCGCTAGGCTTCAGCTTCACCGTCGATCCGGTAAAAACCGAAGTGGCTGCCGTTCAAAGCGTGAAGGATCAATTCAAAATCGGTTTGGAAACGGGAACGCTGGACCCGGATAAAAACTTGCCGGAATTTATAAGCAAACTGAAGGCTTCAGGCATGGACAAAATTATCGCCGAGAAGCAAAAGCAGCTGGATGAATGGGCGAAAACGAATAAGTAGCATGGCAAGGGCAATTTATCATAAAGGAGACGTTGCAATGAGCATTCAAATTGGCGTTAATTTATTTTCAGTCTTTCAAGCTTTGAATAACGATTATTTCGGCACCCTGGAAAAAGTAGCAGCGGCAGGCTATACCAATGTGGAATTAATCACAACGAATTTCATGACAGGTGTCCGGTACAGCGATTCGTATCCTCTGCAAACGATCAAAAATAAGCTGAATGAGCTGGGGCTAAAGCCCATAGCTGCTCATGAGCGCTTGGATCAGGATGCGCGGAATTGGGATCAGCTCATTCATGAAAATGCCGAGCTTGGATGCAAAGCCATTGTATTGCCGTCCGCCTGGATCAAGAATGAGGAAGATACGCGGGAAACGGCAGAACAGCTGAATGCGATCGGCAAAAAATGCAGCGAAAGCGGCTTGCAATTTTACTTCCATAATCACTTCCATGAATTTAAAAGATGGGGCGATACGACCCTATACGACATTTTGGTAGAACATACCGATCCTTCTTATGTCAAATTTGAACTGGACTTGGTCTGGGTCATGCGTGCGGGTCTTGATCCCATGGCCGTTCTTGAGAAACTGGGCAGCCGGTGCGATATCGTTCATCAGAAAGATCTTAGCCCAAATGTCCTCCATCCGAACGTATTCGATGCCCTTCAGCCAGGGGATGAAGACTTGGATATGATGCAGCTGTATCGCGGGAAGGGGTACATACAAGCAGGCGACTTTGTGGATCTTGGAGCGGGTGTATTCGATTTTAATGCGGCCTACGGCAAGATGAAGGAAATGGGTACGATCCAATATGCCTTTGTTGAAAACGAGGGGACAAGCGACGATAAATTTAAAAGCATAGAGAGCGACTTCAAGGTTTTGCAAAAGTATGTTTAGCGCCGCTGCTTAATCGCCAATCGCCCATCAAATCAATCCTAGGGAGTGTTCCTTCATGTCAAAAGGTAAATTGAAAATCGGAATTATCGGCTGCGGCGGAATTGCCAATCAAAAGCATATGCCATCCTTAGCGAAGCTTGCCCATCTCGGTGAAATGACGGCTTTCTGCGACGTCGTAGAAGAACGGGCTGTGAAGGCTGCAAAGGAATTTGGAACGGAGCATGCGCGAACGTATTGTGATTATAGAGAGCTGTTGCAGGATGAGTCTATTGACGTTGTTCATGTATTGACACCTAATCTTCAGCATTCCTTCATAACGGTAGCCGCTCTGGAGGCAGGCAAGCATGTCATGTGCGAAAAGCCGATGGCCATCAATTCCGTTGAAGCTGTAAAAATGTTGGAGGCAAGCAGGAGGACCGGGAAGAAATTGACGATTGGTTACCAAAACCGCTTCAGGGAGGATTCCCAGGTGCTGTACCAAGCATGCCGTCAAGGGGAGTTAGGCGATATCTATGTCGCCAAAGCGCATGCCCTCCGCAGACGCGGCGTTCCGACCTGGGGCGTGTTCACGGACAAAGAGCAGCAGGGGGGCGGACCGTTGATCGACATCGGTACGCATGCGCTGGACCTGTCTCTTTGGTTCATGGACAACTATAAGCCGAAATCGGTCACAGGGACCGTATTTCATAAATTAGGGGATAAGTTCGAAGGCAACCTGTTCGGGCCTTGGGACCCGCAAAGCTACGAGGTGGAAGATTCGGCCTTCGGATTCATCAAGATGGAGAACGGTGCGACGATATTCCTGGAATGTGCTTGGGCGCTTAATATCACCGATACCCGGGAAGCGATGACAACGCTATGCGGCACGGAGGGCGGGGCGGAAATGAAAGGCAGTCCTGCCATGGGCAAAGGCGAGCTCGTATTCAACAGTACGAAGTACGGGAAACTGGTGGAAACAAAGGCTGCCACAGGCGGAGGCATCGCATACTTCGACGCAAGCGTCGAAGAACCGGGCGTGAAAGAGGCCAGACAATGGCTGGAGAGTATTCTCCACGACACGGAGCCGCTGGTCAAGCCTGAGCAGGCTTTGGTTGTTACTCAGATTTTGGAGGCCATCTACGAATCGGCAAGAACCGGGAAAACGGTTGAGTTTGAGTAGGAGATCAGCATCTTTGACCTCGCTAACGGACTGAGAGGCCCTTAGTCGGTGGAAAAGATGCTCTGCGAATATGTACCGGACATCAGCGCTGTTATTTGCTCACTTGGGACTGACTTCTCCCCGAAATCGGCAAATAAGGACTCTGATGTCCGTCAGCATAGAGACACACCGCTTTTCGCGAAGATAACGGCCGCTGTGTCCGAAGCATGACGAGACAACCGCAATTACCCCAATATCCATTTTCTCCCCCTGCTCGAATGCATGGGATTAGACAAGGACCCAGCCGCTGGCTGGGTTTTTCGTATGTTCGTCCAATGAGAGCCAGTAGGAGACGAAAGTGCAACGTGTTTAGGCACTCGGAAATGTTGGATGCAGCAGAGCGTTAAGGTGAGGGGTTCAGGGTCCCACCCTTAAAGACCCGTCACGTCTCCTTCTTCCGGTACACCCGCTCAGGCCGTCCGACGACGCCGTAGGACAGATCGGCGAACACTTCGCCGGAGGAGACCAAATGCTCCAAATAGCGCCGTCCCGTCGAACGGCTGACACCGATTTCTTTGGCGATTTGATCCGCGGTCATCCCGCCCGCGGCAGTGGAAATCGCCTGAACGATTTTCACCAGCGTCAACTTGTCGATTCCCTTGGGGAGGAAGGAGATTTCCGCGCGGAAATCCTTCTTGGCGGAGCCGGACATCAGGCGGTCCACATCGCTTTGATCGATCGTGACGCTCGTATTCAAACGATTGAGCTCGCGGTGGAACTCCAGATAGCGCAGCAGCGTTTCCTTGAGCCGGTTAAAAACAAGCGGCTTCATAATATAGTCGAAGGCTCCGCTGCGGATGGCTTCCCGGATTGCCTCGACCTCTTTGGCCGCCGTAATCATAATAACATCGATGTCCCGGTAATGTTGGCGGATATAAGAAAGCAAGTCCAGACCGTTTGCGCCGGGAAAATACACGTCCAGCAGCACTAGATTCGGCCGCAAAATCTCGAGCTGTTCTTTGGCCTGAATATCGTCCGTGGCGATTCCGACAACGTGAAAAGCGTCTACTTTTTCTATAAATCTACGGTTGATTTCGGCGATTTTCACATCGTCTTCGATAATTAATACTTCAATCTTAGGCTGTCGGAGTTCCGGATTCAAGAGAAGGACTCCTTTCTGCGGGAATTGGATTTAGGAATGGCAACGGTGAAAATCGTGCCGCCTGCGGGATTTTTATGAAACGTAATATAACCGTTAAGTTTGCCTACAGCATGTTTGACTAAGGCCAGGCCGATCCCCCGGTGTTCGCCTGCCTTGGTTGAGAACCCTTTCTCAAACACCGCGCTGCCCACTTCATCCGGTATGCCGATACCGCAGTCCTCGCATTCGATAATTAAATCTTCCCCCAGATCGGTCAAAAATAATTTAACAGAGGGCTCTGTCTTTCCCCCGGCTGCCAAAACGGCTTCCATCGCATTGTCAATCAAATTGCCAATAATGGTAACGAGCACATTCCGGTCGATCTCCTCAGGGATATCCGCAAAGGAGCTTTCCCGGTCAATTTCAAAAGTTAGTTTCAGCTCTTGCGCATGATTGAATTTGCCGATCAGCAGTCCTCCGATCATGGGATCGGGGATTTCGTGCATGATGAACTGCACCCAATTCTGATGGACATCCGATTCCTTGGAGATGAGATCGACGGCTTCCTGATACGACTCCAGCTGGATGAGCCCGGATATGACATACAGCTTATTCGAAAACTCATGCGTCTGGGCGCGCAGCGCTTCCGCGAACTGTTTCACCTGCGACAATTCCTCGGCGAGACGGTACAATTCGGATTTGCTTCGGAAGCTCGAGACGGCGCCGGTGACAACTTGTTTGCGGTTAACGATCGGCACCCGGCTGACGATGACCTCATGATCGCCGATGAGCATTTCATGGTCGAACTCGGCTTGTCCTGTACGGACGACCTCATACAGGCGAGTGTTGGGGATGACATCTTCGATTTGTCTGCCTGTAATTTTAGCGCTGACCGGCAGATGAAGAAGCTGCAAGGCGTACCGGTTCGCCATCGTAATGATGCCATCCCGGTTTATGGCGATAATGCCTTCGCGAATGGATTGCAGAATCGCCTGTTTCTCGGTATAAAGTTCGCCGATTTCCTTGGGTTCCAGCCCATGGATGGAGCTGCGGACGTTGCGTGCAATAAGGATGGAGCCGATCAGGCCGATGACAAGCACAACGAAGGAAACCTGCTCGATACGCGATCTGTAAGCGTCCGTTATGGTATCGATGTCCTCCGTAAGAAAACCGACGGATACGATGCCGATGACATTGCCGCGATCATCGAATACGGGTGTTTTGCCGCGCAGCGAAGGCCCGAGGGAGCCAATGGCTTTGGATATAATCGACTTTCCTTCCAGAACAGGCCCGTTGTCGCCGCCAACCATTTCTTTGCCGATTCTCTCAGGAAGCGGATGCGAATAGCGAATGCCTTCCCGGTTGCCGACCACGATGTACTCGGCATCGATTTTTTCACGAATGCTTTCCGCGAGAGGCTGGATGATGGCCGGCGGGTCGGACGTTTGAAAAGCATGACGAATGTCGGGCATATCGGCAACGGTTTCTGCGACTTTTAAGGCGCGTGTCCCGATTTGGTCCTCAAGCACCGCGGTCATAATGTAATAGAATATACTGCCTAAACAGATGATTACCAAGAAAAGAAGCGAACAAATGATTAATATAAGCTTCGTTTGCAATCGCATCTGCCTCACAAGCCCCCTGTTTTTGCTTGTATTGTATCATATAGCGCTCACATTTTGAGCGTTATTGCGTGAGCGCTTCCATGAACAATATGAACAAAATGTCCAAAACGGCGTTAATACAACTAATTTTGTTTAACTTCCCAATGGATGCAGGCAGGTGTTATTCTGAAAGCGCTTTATAGAAAGCGTATACAAGACATGAATGTGGAGGGGTTCTTTTGATAAAACAAATTTTGACAGCTTCCTGGAAAGTAACGACGATTAGCATTCTTGCCGTTAGTTTGGCGGCTTGCGGCAGCAACGCAGCTAAGCCTGCGGCGACGTCATCCGTGCCGGCCGACAAAGCCAAGGAGACGGCAGCTCCTGCAGCGGCTAAATCCAACTACCCTGAAAAAGCGCTCAGCATCATAGCTCCGTCCGGTGCCGGCGGCGGCTGGGATATGACGGCACGTACGATCGCCAAAGTATTGGCGGAAACGAAAGCAATCGACAAACCGGTTTCCGTTGAAAACAAGCCGGGCGGGGGCGGTGCGGTATTCCTGGCGGAATATGCGACTAAAGATGTGAAAGACAACTACAAGCTGTTCGTCAGTTCGCCTCCGATTTTGATTAACCACTTGAAAAAAGAAGGAAACACGCCGTATGGCTACAATGACACGACGCCGCTGGCGCAATTGACGAAAGACTACGGGGCAGTTGCAGTAGCGGCAAATTCTAAATACAAAGATCTGAAATCCTTGCTCGACGATATGAAGGCTAATCCTACGAAGCTTACGGTAGCGGGCGGTTCGGCGCCAGGATCGATGGATCATCTGGTCTCTATCCTCCCGGCGTTCAAATATGGCATTGACCCGAAAAAGGTGAAATATGTGTCCTATGACGGGGGCGGCGAAGCCGTAACTGCACTGCTTGGCGGTAATGCAGACGTGCTGGGCACCGATGCGTCCTCCTTGGATCAATACGTAAAAGCAGGGAAAATCCGCATACTGGCTGTTGCGGCACCATCCCGTCTAGGCGGCAATTACAAGGACGTTCCAACCATGAAAGAACAAGGCGTGGATGCAGAGTTCTTGATCTGGCGCGGATTTTTCGGACCAAAAGATATGAGCGCAGATGCGAAAAGCTTCTGGGAGGCTGCCATCAAGAAAATGGTCGAGTCCGATGCATGGAAGAAAGAAATGCAAGCAAACAGCTGGGAAACGGATTATAAAAAAGCCGACGATTTCAAAGCTTATCTAGGCCAGCAAGAAGCTCAATTGAAGGACATGTTGACAGCGCTTGGCATGCAGAAATAAAAACCTAAAGAAACTAGGGAGAAGACAGCCTCTTCTCCCCTCGCCCTTAGGGTAGGAGGCAGAGAAATGAATACTTCGTTTGACCGTTATGCAGGCATCGCTTTTTTCGCTATAGGCATTGCGTTTGTTATTGGCTCCTTAGGCATTTCAACAAGCGCTTACGGAAGCAACGTAGGCGCCAATATTTTTCCGATGGTGTTGGGCTTGTTCTTATCTCTAATGAGTGTCCGCCTTATTTATGAGACGTTCCGTAAGCAGCGCGCGGAAAAACGAGCGGAAAATTTGGACTACAAAAGATTTGGCATCATTTTTATCGCGGCTGTCTTGTACGCCTATTTTCTTGAAGATATCGGGTTCGTTATCTCCACGTTCCTGTTTCTGATGATCGGCTTCCAAACGATGCAAAAGGGCAGAGTATGGGTTTCCCTGCTCATTGCTGCGGGATTCTCTTACGGCGTTTATTATGTCTATGTGAATGTGCTGGACGGATCGCTTCCCGGATTCCCAACATGGCTAGGGGGGGCGTAACATGAGTACGATTGAGTATGTTATGCATGGTTTAGGCACTGCGATGCAGTGGCACAATGTTGTTTTTGTCTTTTTGGGAGTATTGATCGGTACGGTGGTCGGCGTGCTTCCGGGGATCGGTCCGATGAGCGGCGTAGCCCTCTTGATTCCGATCACGGCTACGATGACAGCCGGGTTAGGTCCGGAGGAAGCGGCAACGAGCTCCATCATTTTGCTGGCAGGGGTGTATTACGGTGCGATGTACGGAGGTTCGACGACTTCGATCCTCTTGAATACGCCGGGGGAATCGTCTTCCGTCGTCACAACGCTGGACGGGTACCAAATGGCCAAGCAGGGCAGAGCAGGAGCTGCGCTTGCCATATCGGCCATCGGTTCCTTCGCTGCTGGGATCATTTCGCTTATCGGACTGATCTTCCTCGCGCGGCCTTTGTCCGCGGTAGCCATCAAGTTCGGCCCGGCCGAATATTTCTCCCTCATGGTGCTCGGACTGCTTGCGATCAGCGGGCTTGCCGGCAAATCGATGGTGAAGGCGCTCATGATGACCGCTTTCGGTCTATTGCTGGCGACGATCGGTATCGATAACGTATCGGGGGTAGAGCGATTCACGTTCGGCGTTCCCGAGCTGTATCAGGGTCTGGAGTTCTTGACGGTTGCCGTAGGTACCTTCGCAGTCGGGGAAGTGTTCAAGACGATCCTCCAGCGGGAAGGGAACGACGGCGAACTCGCCAAAATCAATCGCATTTTGCCGACAAAGAAGGATTTGAAAGATAGTGCGGCGCCTATTGCGCGCGGTTCCGTGCTCGGCTTTTTCATCGGTTTGCTGCCAGGCGCAGGCGCGATTCTCGCTTCTTTCTTCGCCTATATCGTAGAGAAAAAGATCAGCAAAAATCCCGAGAAGTTCGGCAAGGGGGCTATCGAGGGCGTAGCCTCGCCGGAATCCGCCAATAACGCCGCTTCCGGCGGCGCGATGATTCCGCTGTTGACGCTGGGCATTCCTTCTTCCGGCACAACCGCCATTCTCATGGGCGCTTTCATTATGTACAATGTGCAGCCGGGTCCTTTGTTATTTCAGGATCACCCGCAGCTCGCTTGGGGCGTTATTGCCAGTATGTTTGTCGGCAATCTGATGCTGCTCATTCTCAATATGCCGCTGGTTAAAGTTTTTGCCAAAGTGATTGAAACGCCTACGAAATATTTGATTCCGCTCATTATCGTCTTCTCTGTGTTCGGTGTGTATGCGGTTCAATATTCGACATTTGATTTGCTGCTCATTATGGGCTGCGGACTAGTGGGGTATTTCCTGGCTAAGAACGATTATCCGTTAGCGCCGCTGGTGCTCGGACTCATTCTCGGACCGATGATGGAAAACAATATGCGCAGAGCGCTCACGATTTCGAATGGCGATTTCATGATTTTCCTGCAAAAGCCGGTCTCGCTGGCATTTCTCATTATCGGTCTCTTGTGGATCAGCATTCCGCTGATTTTGAAGCTAAGAGGCAGGAATGTACTTGTAAACGAGGAAGGATAAAAGCTAGCGATAACCCCTGTTAGATGTCGAGCTCTGATGCAATCAGCCGCTTTCCGACCTAATCAGGGGTTTCGCTAATTTAAGGAGAATCGCTATGGATGTTCTGTTTTTGATCGTTCTTAATGTCATCATTCCTGTATTTCTGCTTATTGGCGCAGGAGTATGGATGCACCGCGTTTTTCAGTTTGACATGAACACGCTGTCCAAACTTAATGCATGTTTCCTGCTGCCTGCCGTCAGTTTTACGAACATTTACGAAAGTAAATTCGACGCTGCCCTGCTGCTTAAAATTGTTGGATTTCTGCTGCTGCAAAGCTTTGCGCTCATCCTGTTCAGCAAGGCGGCGGCTAGCTTGGCCAAGTTTGACAAATCATTGTCTTCGACCTTTTCGAACAGTGTTGTCCTGAGCAATTCGGGCAATTTCGGACTCCCTGTTTCCCAGCTCGTTTTTCAGAACAATCCTCTTGGACTCTCCGTGCAAGTCGTCGTTTCGATCTATCAGAATCTGCTTACGAATACGTACGGATTGCTGAATGCGGTGTCGGCGCAAACCCAAGGGCAGAAGCTCATCAAAGAGCTTTTGAGGAATCCGATGATTTACGCGTTTGTTTTGGGGCTGCTGATGCATTCGCTTGCCGTTCCCATTCCCGCTTTTATATGGAATCCGCTGCAAAATGTCGCCAATGCTTTTCTGGCGATTGCCCTTGTTACGCTGGGCGCACAATCCGCTTTCTTGCCCTTCAAACGATTAAGACCGGCTCTCATCCTCAGTCTGCTGGGCAGATTGATCGTCTCGCCGGCCATTGCCTTCGCCTTCCTGTGGCTGTTCAAGCTGGAAGGGACGACTGCGCAAGCGCTGCTTATCGCCAGCAGCTTTCCGACGTCTAGAAACAGCGCCGCCTTCGCCTTAGAGTATGGGAATCACCCGGAATACGCCGCTCAGGCCGTACTGCTTTCCACGCTATTCAGCAGTGTGACGGTAACCGTGATTGTCTATGCGGCGCAAATCCTCTTTTAACAGCAAAGCGCAGACCTTAGCGTGAAGGAAGGAAAAATCCCCTCTGGTCAACAATTTTACTGTTGTCAGCCAGGAGGGGATACGATCATTTAGAAATCGTGAGGCAGTTCTTACAGACCGGTGACTTGGGCCGGCGTATAATGGTCCGTCCTTGTACCGTCTCCAAGTTGGCGCCAATAGTTTTGACCCCAAGCCCATACCGTTCCGTCTGACTTTTGTGCCACAGTGAAAGTTGCACTCGTAGACACGGCCGTTACCCCGCTTAGACCTGCTACCTGAACAGGGCTTAGATATGTCGAGCCAGTCGTTCCGTCTCCCAGTTGACCAGCATCGTTGTAACCCCATGCCCATAGCGTTCCGTCATTTTTAATCGCCAAGCTATGATGCCAATCCGCTTCTACTACTTTTACGTTGCTTAGACCTGGAATCTGAACCGGAGTCGTGTGACTCGTCGTAGTGCCGTCTCCGAATTGTCCGGTTGTATTATTGCCCCAAGCCCATACCGTTCCATCTGACTTTATGGCAAGACTGTGAGTGGAGCCGGCCGACACGTAGGATACATTGCTGAGACCGGACACCTGCACCGGAGTTGACCGATTTGTTGTTGTTCCGTCTCCCAGTTGACCATCCGTGTTATAACCCCAAGCCCATACCGTTCCATCCGATTTAATGGCGAGGCTATGATAGTTTTTAGTTGAGATGGACACGATATTGCTGAGTCCTGATACCTGTACAGGAGTTGACCGATTTGTGGTTGTGCCATCTCCGAGCTCACTGTAAACGTTGCTCCCCCAAGCCCATACGGTTCCATCGGACTTTAAAGCCAGACTATGGTAGTAACCAGCTTCGACATCGATGACATCTGTTAAATTACTCACTTGAACCGGGTTGTTGCGATTTATATATGTCGAGCCGTCTCCCAGTTGACCTACACCGTTCGTTCCCCAAGCGAATACGATGCCATCGCTGCGCAGCGCCAAACTGTGATGCTCGTCTCCTGCCGAAACATCGATAATATTTTGAACCAGTGTGTTTTGAACTGCTACAGCGCTGCTCGCACCTGAACCGTTACCTAATTGTCCGAAGTTCCCATCACCCCAAGCCCATAAAGTAGCATCTGCCTTCAAAAATAACGAATGACCCCATCCTGTTGTAAGGACCGTCTTCAATTGAGGCGGATTCGTCGGATTGCCTAGCGCTGTACCTGCAGGTACGACCAGCATGGCGATTAACATGAAAGTAAGTAGTGAAATAACTCCTTTTTTTCTCATCATCATTACAGTTCTCTCCTTCTCTCGATTAAATGGATAGGCGATTCGTTAGAATCATAGATTCCAACATTACAGTCAAACTACATCTCCTTTCTATCAATGTAAAATAGTGGAATAGATTACATAAATAATAATACAATTCTATGAACATTAATCAATAGCGAAAAATGATAACATTTGTATGAAAATGTAGAAATATGAATCAAACGCAAAAAAATCCCAACTTTTTTGTTGAGATTGCTTTCAGAAAAGGCTCAAACGAATGAATAGTAACAAAACCTCAGGATGTCGAGTAAAACGCTTTCATTTGAGTGCGCTGTACATCGCTATGTGTTTCCAATGCTTGTTTCT
>NZ_JBYTBS010000064.1:0-40654 GCF_058789495.1 Paenibacillus sp. FW126-R14
CCTTATTACTTCGATAAACAGGGGGTGAAAACCTTCAGTTGTATAATTATTCCGCTGTAGAAAAAAAAAACCGCCAAATTGGCGGCTGC
This sequence comes from Paenibacillus sp. FW126-R14, assembly GCF_058789495.1. Classification (NCBI taxonomy): domain Bacteria; kingdom Bacillati; phylum Bacillota; class Bacilli; order Caryophanales; family Paenibacillaceae; genus Paenibacillus; species Paenibacillus sp. FW126-R14. The sequence goes on from NZ_JBYTBS010000064.1 coordinate 90, forward strand.
ACTTATGGTGCGATTATCGGATAGGAGTGGAGAGAAACCATACTGTACTTTTATTATATGTATACGGTTTCATTCTGTCAACGACTATTTTGAAAACGTTTACTGCCTTTTTAAAAAATGAGTTTGGCGCCTTTACAGCTTTTGCCTTTTGGATTGATTAATCAAATTGTTGATGGAGTGCGGCCGAATATAAGGGCTGCCTGCATTAATCCGCGGTATCTGCATGGGATCCGTTTTTGCGGAAGTTAAACCGGGCTTAGTCGTGAACGCATACTTAACCCCTGCCTCATTGAGATAGGAAATTGTAAATTCATCATAACTTCCAAAAGGATAAGCGTAAGCGTCGATAGACTTCGCTCCATTGACTTCTCTAAGTTTCGCCATGCAGGTTTTGGTATCCGAAATCACTCTTTGCTTGAGTTCTTCATCGGTTTCGGTTACGCCGTTCGTCGTCAATTTATTATTCAGCACAGGTTTGCCGTCTTTCATAACATGCAGTTGATCGGAATGAAGTTGAAAATCGATGCTCGAAAATTCTTTTCTCATTTTCCTGATTTGATCTCTGGACAAGGAGGGCAGCAAAGTTGCCGTCGGGTTGTCCAAATCTTTCGTTATAACGAAATTTACCGCTGGAATACGCATCTTTTTGAGAATCGGATAGGCATGCGTGTAAAAGCTCTCATACCCGTCGTCAAAGGTGATCAGAATGGCATTATCCGGAATTTTGGCGCCGTCTTTCATAAAACTTTTGAACTGATCCATCGTAATAAAATTGTACCCCTGCCGCTGGAGCGCACCAAGCTGCCGCTCAAATAATTTCGTTGAGATCGTCACTGAGCCCTGCACTTGATCATCGATGTGGTGATACACGAGTACGGCAACTTCCTTGGAATAAATGACATTGTTCGCACTTACAAATGAGGGGAAAAAATTAACAAAAATAATAACAGCAATCAACGCACTTTTCAACATCATCCAGATCTTCATTCCATTCGCCCCACACTTAGAAGTTTGTAATATACATATGAACGATGTCATTATAGCACGAAGTTTTTTTTTTGAGAATTACTTTCAATAGAATAAGAGAAAAGCTGGTTCCTCCCTCCTTACAACGTCTTGGAAGAGAAGAAACCAGCTTATTTGGGCACAAGCTTTGGTCAAACATGAACCTCATAAGGACCCTGGAGCAGCTCGCCTGCGCGGTCCGCGTCTTCTTGATTACGGAACGATAATCGCAGAATTCCCGGAACATCTTCACGGCTCTCAATGATTTGAATATTGCTCAAATTAATTCTCGCATTGCCTAATAGCGTAGTGATTTGACCGATAATGCCGGGATGATCGGGGATATCCACATAAATGTCGAACAGGGACGTAATCATGCCTTTTCTACGCTCAGGCAGTTGACTTCTGAACTCGCCGGCAATGCGGAATTGCTCAACAATTCCTTCGCCATCGCTGTTCTCCAGCAGCTCGACAAAACGTGAAATTTCCATATTCCAATCGGTAAGCAGCTTGAGCAGCACCTGACGGTTGTTGACCAGAATATCCCGCCAAATCGTCGGCTCGCTGGACGCAATGCGTGTGATATCTCTGAAGCCGCCCGCTGCGAGATTCTGATACAGCGGATTCGTTTCATTATATCCTCTGACTTGGTTCACGAGAGCAACCGCAATCATATGCGGCAAATGACTGATCGCGCCGACGATATCGTCATGTTCCCGGGCGCCGACTTGCACGACTTGCGCTTTCGTCATCTTGAGCAGCTCCGTCAAGCGATCGACCTCGGTTTGAGGCGTTCCCTCAGCCGGTGTCAGCACGTAGAAGGCATTCTCAAACAGATGCGAAGAAGCTGCTTCTACGCCGTGACGTTCGGAGCCTGCCATGGGATGACCTCCGATAAAGTACACGCCTTCCTTTACAAGGGTTTCGGCACTTTCCGTAATGGAAGCTTTCGTACTGCCAACATCCGTGATGATGCACCCTGATTTCAGCGGCAGCTTCATCAACTGCTGTACATACTCCTCCAACATCCCTACGGGCACGCACAAAAAGATGTAATCAGCCCCATCTACTGCCTCAGCCATGCTAGTCGTTGCCACGTCAACCACGTTCCGTTTGAGCAGCTTCTCCACCGATTTCCCATTCGGCGAATGGCCGACAACGGTAAAATCCGGTTTTCCTTTATAGCACAAAGCCAGTGAACCGCCAATAAGGCCCACGCCAAATATCGCAATTTTCGTCATAAAATCAACCTTTTAATTATATTAGGCTTGAACAGCAACCTCGGCGAGCACCTGCTGCAGAGCTGCAATGAATTTCTCATTCTGCTCGCTGGAGCCGATCGTAACTCGAATGGATGTAGGGAAGCCCAGCATATGTCCGCCGCGGACGATGATTCCTCTGCGCAGCAAACCGTTAAATACGTCGGCAGCCGGACGTCCTACATTCACCATAATGAAGTTTCCATGAGCTGGGAAAGCCTGTAATCCCATCTCGTTAAACTGCGCTGTCAAGTAATTCAAACCTGACGTATTGGCTTCGCGGCAGCTGGCAATAAAATCTTGATCTTTAATAGCTGCGAGTGCAGCAGCTTGCGCAAATCTAGTCGTGTTGAACGGCTCACGCACTTGATTGACAGATCTAATAACATCCGGATGCCCGATTCCATAACCGATACGAAGCGACGCCAGTCCGTATATTTTGGAGAAAGTACGCAAGGCAATGACATTGCGGTACTGGCCGATAAGTTCGATGCTGTCCGGGAATTGTCCCGTCGTATTGTACTCACAGTAAGCCTCGTCCAGAACGACCAACACATGGGGAGGAACTTTGGCTAAAAATGCTTTGATTTCCGCATCCGTATTCATCGTGCCGGTCGGATTATTCGGATTGCAAATCCAGACGATTTTCGTACGGTCCGTAATTGCAGCCAGCATGCCGTCCAAATCGTGCGTGCCATCTTTCAATGGAACCTCTATAGACACAGCTCCCTCAATCTCGCAATTGTGCTTATATTGCGGGAACGTGTGAGTTGCCATCACCGTTTCGTCGCCTTGCACTAGGAAAGCGCGTGCCAGCATGAGAATAACCTCATCGGACCCTGCGCCGAAAATCAACTGGTTGGTCGCCACTCCGAGGTACTCGGCTACGGCTTCTGTCAGCTGAACGGCTCCGCCATCCGGATATAAGCTGATGTTTGCAATTTCCGCTTCGATCGCCGCTTTCACTTTAGGCGAAGAGCCGAATGGATTTTCATTCGATGCGAGCTTAATCACTTCTGTTAATCCTAGTTCTCTTTTCACTTCTTCAATAGGTTTACCCGGTTGATAGACCGGCAAATGTACAATGGTTTGTTTCGGTTTCATTGGTAGCCACCTCATCAATTAGTTGTCCGAACCTTGTAATTGTCCCACATACATAAAGGTTTTGTAAAATACGGCGCCTTCCGTGCAGCAGGAATAGGGTCTTGTTCACTTTTTTAAGACAAATGTCTCAATGTTCAATACCTAATAGTGTACTGCTTTAACGCTTAACAGTAAATAGGTAATTTCAAAAAATCCCCCCAGACCTGGTGTCCGGAGGGATTTCATTATTTGCCTTTTAGCTGGCCGACAAAGCCGCCAATTTGCTGAAGTCCTTGCGGATGGGCGGCTTCTTCCTTGAAATGATGCAGCGCGCCTTCAATCGTACGGACAATGGCGCTCCCTACTACGACACCGTCGCAAAGCTTCTCAAACCGCTCGACCTGCTCCCGGTTGGAAATGCCGAAGCCAACAACGATCGGCACCTTTGCGGCTTCGCGCACGGTGGAGAGGAAGTCCTCGATCCCTCCGAAGAACTCCGCGCGTTCGCCGGTTACGCCCAGAGATGACACACAGTATACGAATCCGCGTGCTCCTGCCGCAATCCTCTTCACGCGCTCATTCGATGTCGGCGCTACTAATGGAATCAAGTGGACCCCATAAGACTCGGCAATCGCTCTCGTTTCACTGTCTTCTTCCAGCGGCAAATCAGGAATAATAATTCCGCTGATTTCGTTTTCCTGCATCGTCTTGAAGATACGGTCCAGACCGATTTGCAGGACGGGATTATAATAAGTGAATAAGATGAACGGCAGCTTTGAACCCCGGCTTCTTGCTTGGCGTGCCACATCGATCACATCGAAAATCGTTATTTTGCTCAGCAGCGCACGTTCCGAGGAGCGTTGGATAACTGGACCGTCGGCCAACGGATCGGAGTAAGGAACGCCCAGCTCGATCAAATCGGCGCCGGCCCGCTCCATCTCAAGTATAAGCTCCAGAGACGCCTCCAACGAAGGATCGCCGATGGTCAGGAAAGGGATCATCGCCGTTTCCCCCCGCTCTTTGAGCTCAGAGAATCGCTTATCAATCAGGTTCATGACTTATTCCTCCCCTGTGCCAAGATAGCTCATAATGGATTCCACGTCTTTATCGCCGCGTCCGGACAGACTGACGACAATAATTTGATCTTTGGACATCGTAGGAGCCAGCTTAACCGTTTGTGCAATCGCGTGAGCGCTCTCCAAGGCTGGGATGATGCCTTCCGTGCGGCTCAGCAATTGAAGAGCATCCAGCGCCTCTTGGTCTGTGATCGGATAATACGTTGCGCGCTCAATATCTTTGAGATAAGAGTGCTCGGGACCGATCCCCGGGTAGTCTAAACCGGCGGAAATGGAGTGGGCCGGAAGCACTTGCCCGTACTCATCCTGCAGCAGGTAGCTCAGCGAGCCTTGGAATACGCCGGGTGAACCTTTGGTCATCGTCGCGGCATGCTCTTCTGTATGAATGCCGCGTCCAGCGGCTTCCACGCCAATAAGCTTAACCGTTTCATCCTGAACAAACGGGTAGAAGATCCCCATAGCGTTGCTTCCTCCGCCAACGCAGGCAACTACGGCATCCGGCAATCTGCCTTCGGTTTCCAGAATCTGCTCGCGCGACTCATCGCCGATGACACGCTGAAAGTCGCGCACCATCATCGGGTAAGGATGCGGCCCTGTAACGGAACCAAGAATGTAGTACGTATCCTGAACGTTGCTGACCCAATAGCGCAGCGTTTCGTTGCACGCGTCCTTCAGCGTGCGAGTGCCTGAAGTTACGGGAATGACTTCCGAACCGAGCAATTTCATCCGAAAAACGTTTAATTGCTGTCTCTTCGTATCTTCTTCTCCCATGAATACTTTGCATTCGAAACCCATTAAGGCAGCGACCGTTGCCGACGCCACACCGTGCTGTCCTGCGCCTGTCTCCGCGATAATTTTCTTTTTCCCCATCTTTTTCGCAAGAACCGCTTGTCCGATGGTGTTGTTAATTTTGTGCGCGCCCGTATGGTTCAGGTCTTCGCGCTTCAAATAAATTTTGGCTCCGCCCAGCTGTTCAGATAGTCGCTCAGCATAATAAAGCGGTGTAGGTCTGCCTGAATATTGCTTTTGCAAATAACGAACTTCGGCAATAAACTCAGGGTCATCCTTATATCGGTTATAAGCTTCTTCCAGCTCAGTCAGTGCGTTCATCAGTGTTTCTGGTACGTAACGGCCGCCGAACTTGCCGAATCTGCCGTGCTCATCTGGTACTTGCGTCACTTTCCGGTCACCCTCTCCACAAATGCGGTAATTTTCGCAATATCTTTCACGCCATCCGTCTCGACGCCGCTGGAAACATCTACGCCGTCAGGACGGTAGGCTTCTACGAGTTGATTCACATTATCAGGCTGCAGTCCGCCTGCTACAAGCAGCTTCACGCCTGCTAAACGGGCCCATTCCTGATAAACGGGAATGCAGTCCCAAGCAAACGTTTTGCCGGAGCCTCCACCATAGACAGGGTCAAAAGTATCCAGCAAGACAGCGTCAACCGATCCGCTATACGGGTCCAGCTGCGCAGCTACTTCCGACAAGGAAGGAACTTTATTCTCCGATTTTGAAATCGAAACCGATTTAAATACTTGCACCCCAAAATGTTCACGCACCCAACTGCAAAACTCAGGAGTCTCCTGGCTGTGCAATTGAACAACATCCAAAGGCGCGGCAGCCAAAATTTCGGTAAGCTGCTCTTTGCTCGGATTGACGAATACCCCTACCGTAAGCGGTATGGACATACCTCTTGAAGCTTCTGTTTTCAAATACGAAATCAGTTCGCTTGCCTTATCCGGCGTGACTTGGCGCTTACTTGGGGCAAATACAAATCCGATATGGTCGATCGGCAAATTTATGATTGATTTTAACACTTCAACGCTTTGAAGTCCACAGATTTTTACGGTTGGAATCGTGCTTACAGCCATTCTTTTCGCCTCTTTCTACGCCAATTGATTCGTTGTTTTTACTTTGGGTCCCATCAGATCATGAACCGCTTGCTCAACAACAGGCTGACGCATGAAATGCTCGCCGATCAACACGGCTTGGGAGCCGACTTGCTCTAAATATGCCATGTCTTGAACAGAGGAAATGCCGCTCTCGCTGACAATTGTTTTACCTGCCGGGATGAATTGAATCAGCTCTTCCGTCGTTTTCAAATCGGTGACGAACGTTTTTAAATTCCGGTTATTGATGCCGATCAACCTCGTATCCAATTCAAGCGTCCGCTCCAGCTCCTCCCGGTCATGCACCTCAACAAGCGCATCCAGACCGAGGTCGCTCGCTAGCGACAAATACTGTTTCATTTGATCCGTGGTCAAAATCGCCGCGATGAGCAGGATCGCATCCGCACCAATCAAACGGGCTTCGTAAATTTGCTTCGGATCGATCGTGAAATCCTTCCGCAGCAAAGGGACACGGACAGCTTGCCGGACAGTTTGCAGGTAGGCGTTGCTGCCTTGGAAATACTGCACATCCGTAAGGACCGAGATGCAATCTGCGCCTGCACGCTCGTAGGACTCCGCCAGCCCTACCGGATCAAAATCCTCGCGAATCAAGCCCTTGGAGGGTGATGCCTTTTTAACTTCGGCGATCAAACCCATCGTGCGATTTTTACGCAGCGTCAACGCTTGTTCAAAGCCCAGGCAAGGAGGGAGCTGCGAAATAGCTCTCTCCGCTTCTGCGATGGAAAAGGAGCTCATCGCTTCAACTTCAGCCCGCTTAGTGGCAACAATTTTATCAAGAAACATGGCATAGTTCTCCTGTATATTGGATTAAGTCGTTCAATTTCTGTTCAGCACGGCCCGAATCAATCACATCAGCCGCAAACTTAACGCCCTGTTGAAGACTTCCGACATGACCTGTCACGTAGAAGCACGCAGCTGCATTCGCCAGCACAATGTCACGATGAGGGCCTTTCTCGCCGGCAAAAATATGACGGATAATCTCTGCGTTCAAGAGCGCATCGCCGCCGCCAACATCCTTAATGCTGTGCGCCCGCAAGCCAAGATCGTCTGGCGTGATGGTATAAGTGCTGATCTGGTCCGCTTTCAGCTCCGTCACTTTGGTTGGCGCCGAAATGCTGAATTCATCCAAGCCGTCCTCGCTGGCTACGACCAAAGCGCGTTTCAGCCCCAAAGCTTGCAGTGCTTGAGCGAGCAGCTCTGTCTTCGTCCGATCGAATACGCCAAGCACCTGACGATCCGCTCCCGCAGGATTGGTAAGCGGCCCCAGCAGATTGAACACCGTGCGGAAGCCGAGCTCCCGACGCGGAGCAGCCACGTGCTTCATCGATTGATGGTACGCTTGCGCGAACATAAAGCAAATGCCCGTTTTGTCCAAACATTTCGCCGCCTGTTCGCCGCTTAACGTTATTTTCACGCCAAGAGCTTCCAGAACGTCAGCGCTGCCGCTTTTGCTGGACATGGCTCTGTTGCCGTGCTTGGCTACGCGAATCCCGCCAGCAGCCGCAACGATGGCCGCCGTCGTTGAAATGTTGAACGTCTCTGCTCCGTCGCCGCCGGTGCCGCAAGTATCCAGCAGATCATGCTGCAGCACCTCGACTTGAATCGCCTTGCTCCGCATCGTTTCTGCAAATCCTGTAATTTCTTCCAGCGTTTCGCCCTTAATGCGAAGAGCCGTCAGCAGACTGCCGATTTGCGCAGGAGACGCCGCCCCCTCCATTATGTCCGACATCACGCCGCGCGCTTCCTCGCGGGACAGGTGGCTGCCGCTAATTACCTTGCCGAGCGCTTGCTGTATATGATTAAGTCCACTCATGACGCTAATCCTCCTCTACTTCTTTCCCTTAAGAGTTAACAAAGTAATCTTTGTTAATATCGCTTACCGGTCTAGGCTCAGGGCTGAACATCGCTTCAGCCATCCGAATCGATTTGAGCAAAGCTGTCGCTTTGTTCACCGTCTCCTGGTACTCGCTTTCCGGCACCGAGTCCCACACAATGCCGGCGCCTGCTTGCACATAGGCTTTGCCGTGCTTGAAAACAATCGTGCGGATCGTAATGCATGTATCCAAATTACCCGAGAATCCTAAATAACCGATGGCTCCCGCGTACGTACCGCGCGCCTCTGGCTCCAGCTCAGCAATAATCTCCATTGCTCGCAGTTTCGGCGCTCCAGACACCGTCCCTGCAGGCATGCAGGAAAGAAAGGCATCGAAGAAATCTTTGTCCTTCGCTATTTTTCCGGAAACGTTGGAAACGATATGCATGACGTGCGAATAGCGTTCAACATCCATGAAAGTATCGCACTTCACCGTTCCAAATTCCGATACGCGGCCGATATCGTTACGGCCTAAATCGACCAGCATCAAATGTTCAGCGCGCTCCTTCTCATCGGCAAGCAGCTCTTTCTCAAGCGCCAAGTCCTCTTCAGGCGTTTTGCCGCGAGGTCTTGTGCCGGCGATCGGACGCGTCTCTACCTTCTCCTCTTCAACCCGGACAAGCAATTCCGGCGATGTTCCGACAACGACCTCATCATCCATTTTGAGGACATACATGTAAGGAGAAGGGTTCATTGTGCGCAGCACCCGGTACACCTGAAGGGGCGAAACAGCCGTTTCCATCTCAAAACGTTGGGACAGGACAACCTGGAAAATATCGCCGGCACGAATGTATTCCTTCGCTTTGTTGACGTTGGCAATGAACTTTTCCTTCGTGATATTGGAACGAATCTCGCCGAGTTCCGGCTCCGATACGATCGGGTTGTGCGTCATCGTTTCCGTTCCGAGCGGACGCTTGATCTTCTCAATCGTCGCATCGATTTTTTGGCAGGTGGCATGGTAGGCCTTCACAATATCCGCATCCGTTGCAAAAGGCGGCACATGCACGTTGGCAATGACTTTGATCTGCTGTTTAAAATGATCGAAAACGACGACTTGATCGCAAAACATGAACTGAATGTCATTCATTTGCAAGTCATCAATTTGATGAGCAGGCAGCTTCTCATAGTATTGCAGAAGATCGTATCCAAAGAATCCGACAGCGCCGCCTGTAAAACGCGGCAAGTCCGCAAGCTGAGGGCTGGAGTAGGATCTTAGGTAAGCTTTCAACACATCGATCGGTTTCTCGTCAGAAACTTTCGTCTCGGTTTGTGTTTCAACGACCGTCTTCCCATGCTTAGCCTTAATCATCAGGAACGGATCGCTTCCAATGAAGGAATACCGGGCCCATTTCACGCCGCCCTCCACGCTTTCTAACAGGAACGCACGCTTTTCTTGGTACAAGTGCTGAAACACACGAATCGGGGTTTCCGTATCCGCTAATAGATGGCGCACCACAGGAATGAGGTTATTATTTTTGGCCAGTCGAATCACTTCTTGAATTTCAGGTGTATACATGGTAACATCCCCTCTCAGCTTGAGAGCCTGCCCTTGTTTGCCGAGGCGCTCCAAACTCTAATTGAATAACAAAAAACCTCTACCGAAGTAGAGGTTGGCTTTTAGTTAAATGTAGAAGATTAAGAAGAGTATGCAAAAAGAAACTTGGGTATGTATGAGAAAACAGACGTCTCCGAATGAGTCGTGTCCATCTCCATACGATCCTTTGTTCTCTTTCTCATCTCATCTGGGCTCTGCTCTACTCAACTAAACTCTGCTCTACTCTACTTACCTAAACTCATCTAACTCCACTATACTACCGCGCAGCTTCATTTGTCAATTTAACAATATCAGGACGAAGCGCTTTGGCTTCCTTCAAATAAATATGGTTGATTTCCGCTTGACTCTTCATTGTGTTGACTTGAACCATCAGGCGGATACATTTGGGCAATGAGTTTTCAACCGGAACTTCCAACGAACACATCAACGGAACCAATTCCCAGCCAACCATCGTGCGAATAGCCCGTGCCGGGAAGGTCGCCGTAATATCTTCTGTCACCGTAATAAAAACCGAACAAATATCTTCCGGACGAAAATCATTCGCCTCTACGATGGCATGAAGCAGTTCTCCGGTCGCGGTTAAAATTTCTTCCGCTTCATTGTGTTCAACCGTCGTCGCACCACGAATTCCCCTACAAAACATCGGCTAACTCTCCCCTTTTAGAAGCTCGACAATTTGTCTGACTTGCTCGACGGTAACATCCTTACGAATTTCAACTTTGCCAATTTCCGTAGGAATGATATAGACCATCGTGCCTTCTTTAAATTTCTTATCGTGCATCATCGCGCTCATGATGCTATCCGTGTCCAAATGAGACGGAATGGCGACCGGCAAGCCGTATTTCAGGAATAAGCCTTTGGTGACTTGATGAATCTCCTCGGCATATCCGAACTGCTGAGCAAGCTTAGCCGCACCAACCATCCCGATGGAAATCGCTTCGCCATGCAGCAGCTCGCCGTAACCGGCGACAGCTTCCAAGGCGTGGCCGATTGTGTGGCCCAGATTTAGAATCGCACGCAAATCGTTCTCGCGTTCATCTTGGGACACGACGATCGACTTTACTTTACAGCCTATGTAAAGCGCGTAACTAAGCGCTTCAGGATCAAGAGACAACAACTTCTCTGCGTTGTCGTCGCACCACTGCGTGAAAGCTGCGTCCCAGATCAAGCCGTGCTTGATCACTTCGGAGAGGCCCGCCTTCACCTGGCGCGGCGGCAAGGTCAAGAGCAAGTCGATGTCGAAGAGAACGAGCTCGGGCTGGTGGAACGCCCCGATGATGTTCTTCGCCATCGGATGATTAACGGCTACCTTGCCGCCGACAGAACTGTCGTGGGCAAGGATCGTCGTCGGGATCTGCACGAAGCGGATCCCGCGCATGAAGCTCGCCGCTGCGAAGCCGGCGAGATCGCCGACGACGCCTCCGCCCAGGGCCACGATCGCAGAGCTGCGATCAAGGCCCGCCCGGAGGGCGTCGGTCACGATTCCCTCGAGCTGCGCGAGGGATTTGGATGTTTCGCCTGCGGGAACGACGCAGGCCGTCGCGGCGAAGCCGCCTTCTTGGAGCAGCGCCATGACGCGCTCCAGGTGCAGCGAAGCCACCTCGCTGTCGGTGACCACGAGCAGCGGCGACTTGCGGCTGAGCTTCGCGCGGTCGAATAGAGACGCGATATCGTTCAGAATGCCTTGACCGATATAAATGGGATAAGACCGTTCTCCAAGCTCTACCGTGAGCTCTCTCATCTTAGTAGCTCTCCACTTGTTTCAAAAAGTTGGTTAAGTTCGCATGAATCTCCTCAATGGAGTCTCCACCGAATTTATCCAAGAACGCATTCGCAACTTCCCATGCAATCACGTTCTCCATAATGACGCCCGCAGCCGGGACGGCGCAAGTGTCTGAACGCTCAACCTGTGCGGTGAACACTTCTTTCGTGTCAATGTCCACGCTTTGCAGCGGCTTGTACAGCGTAGAGATCGGCTTCATCACCCCGCGAACAACGATTTGCTCGCCTGTCGTCATTCCGCCTTCAAATCCGCCTGCACGATTCGTTCTGCGTCTAAAGCCGGTTTCCTCTGTATATAAAATTTCGTCATGCACATTCGATCCTCTGCGCTCGGCGGCTTCGAATCCAATGCCGAATTCCACGCCTTTGAACGCTTGAATGGAAAGAACCGCTTGCGCAATTTTGCCATCCAATTTGCGGTCCCATTGCACGTGGCTGCCAAGTCCGACCGGCACGCCTTCAATGATTACTTCAACGATTCCGCCAAGTGTATCGCCATCTTCTTTGGCTGCGTCGATCGCCGCGATCATTTTCGCTTCCGCGTCTTTATCCACTACGCGCACCGGCGACTCCTCCGTTATGCGAATGAGATCGTCGATCGGCAGCTCTTGACGCTGTGCTTCCACATCCCCGATACGGATCACTTGCCCGGCAACCTTGATTCCGAACTCCGCCAGCAATTGGCGTGCAACTGCCCCTGTCGCTACGCGCATCGTCGTTTCGCGGGCGCTTGAGCGCTCTAGAATGTTGCGCAGATCTTTCTGATTATATTTGAGACCGCCATTCAAATCGGCATGTCCGGGGCGAGGGCGGTTCACGCGGCGTTTGCCTTCGTTATCCTCTTCAACCGGCTCGATGCCCATTACGGAAGTCCAATGCTTCCAGTCATTGTTGACAACGACCAGCGCGATCGGAGCGCCTGTCGTCTTGCCATGGCGTACACCGCCGGCAATTGTCGCCGTATCTTTCTCAATCTGCATCCGGCGACCGCGGCCATACCCCTTCTGACGTCTATGTAATTGAAAATTCAGATCCTCAAAGTTCAGGGTTACATTACTTGGAAACCCTTCAATAATCGCAGTGAGCTGCGGTCCATGTGTTTCTCCTGCCGTTAAATATCTCACAATCCGTTACCCCCTATAATTTGGTGAAACATTAGCCTATAAGTTCTGGCAAGCTGAACGTATTCCTATAGCAGCTTGCATTTGCTTCCAAACGCTTTAGCGCTTTGACGCGCGATTATCTTTAAGTCATTATAGTATAGGTACTCTTGTTTGGCAACAGCACAAACGCAAAAACACGCTTTGCCTCTAAGGGATTTTCCCTTAACCGCAAGCGTGTTGGCATCTGCTCAGGAGCATAGGTTACCCGTGCATTGGCTGCTTCTGGACAACTCTTGGAAGTTCTGCCAATTGTGGGTCATTCATCAAGCCCATAATTTGCGATGAATCCACTCCCAAAATTTGCGCACATTCTTGAATGGAGATCATTCCCCTGCGATAAGCGGTAATCACTTTGCGTTTGTCCATAAGAGCCCCCTAAGAGTTTGCTTCAGTTTATTTCTAGATCTAATCAACGTCACTGAGTTATGCTACATCTTAGTATTGGAAAATATGGGATTTCTTATACACCCTTTTTGCGGTAAAAGAAAGTATCCGCCGGTTCCAAGTCATATTGCCCCGGGGAGAAAATCTGCTCCGTCGAGCCCACGAACAACAAACCACCCGGCTTCAGCGCTCTCGAAAATTTTTGATACAGCACATGCTTCGCTTCTTCCGTGAAATAGATGATCACATTGCGGCATACGATCAAATCAAATCCGATATCGAACGTATCGACCAGCAGGTTCTGCTTTTGAAATTTAACCTGCTTTTTCAGCTCATCCGATACATGATACATCAATTGCTCTTGACGAAAATACTTCTTCACATACTTCTCAGGAACGTCTCTCAGCGAACGATCAAGATAGACCCCTTTACGCGCCTTGTCAAGCGCGCCTTCATCGATATCCGTCGCAAGCAGATGGACATCGCTCAAGGCTCCTTGCTCTGCCAGAATCATCGCTAACGTATAAGGTTCCTCACCGGTTGAACAGGCTGCGCTCCAAACCTTTAACCTGCGATTCTTTTTGAGCATCTCGGGAACGAACCTCGACTCCACAAGCTCCCACCGGTTCGGGTTCCGCCAAAACTCGGATACATTGATCGTCATCCGATCCAGAAATTCATAAAAGAGTTCTTTATTTTTCATCATGGCATCAAAAAAAGAGGCGAACGTTTGATAGCCACGTTTCATTCGCAATGTTGTCAGACGTCTTTTCATTTGCGCTTCTTTATAAAGAGCAAGATCAATGGACGTATGTTCTTTTACTTTTTTAATAAAAAACAAAAAATCCTGATCTTCTTCCATGCTGCCCACCTGCCTTGGTTATTGTCTAAGTACCATACATTCTTGCAAACCTTGCCAAATTCCTTCAAAACCCGACAAAAAAAAGAAACCTGCATCCAAAAAGATGACAGGTTCTCAGGTTTTCATTGCTAGATCCACTGTTGAATGATTTTCGTATAGTCAAGGATTTCGTCCTTTTTGAAGAAATTGCCGATCTCGCGTTCAGCGCTTTCCGGTGAATCGGAGCCATGGATGAGATTTAAATTCGTATGTACGGCATAGTCGCCACGGATCGTACCCGGCGCTGCTTCCAGTGAATTCGTTTTGCCGATCAACGTGCGCGATAAAGGAATCACTTGGTCCCCCTGCCACACCATCGCAAAAACGGGGCCGGACGTAATAAAATTAACGAGTCTGTCGTAAAAATCTTTTCCTTTATGCTCGGCATAATGAAACTCGGCTTGCTCTCTCGATACCATCGTCAGCTTGCTGCCGATTAGTTGAAAGCCTTTCTGTTCGAAGCGCTTTACAATTTCACCGATCAATCCACGCTGCACGCCGTCAGGCTTTACCATCAAAAACGTTTTTTCCATATAACGACTACCTCCTTAGAGTTTTCTTTGGAAAACTTACATCGTAAGCATCTGTTGAGTTTCCTTAAGAAAACTTGCCTCGTAAGCTTGTACTCCATTAGGTTTGAGCTATGTACTTCTTCTTAGTTTACACTTTTTGGCATATTTTCTCAAATTGCACCCTTAATATGAACGATTGCCGATGAAATGGGCAACTTCGATCAGATCTTTCTTCGCTTGGCCGCCCGGCAGCTTGTCCAAAGAAGCAATCGCTTTATCGAGGTACTTCTGGGACAATGCTTCCGCCTTTTGAATGCCGTCGCTTTTTCGGATCATATCCAGGAAGCCGCTCACATCCGTTTGTCCATCCAATTTATGTATACGATCTAATTCGGCCAAAATCAGCGGCTTCAAAGCAGGATCTTGCAAGGCATACAGGACGGGAAGCGTAATGTTACCTTGTTTCACATCGGAACCGGGCGGTTTGCCAATCTGCTTCTCCGTGCCGATCAAATCCAGAATATCATCGCGGATCTGAAACGTCATGCCGATGTTGTAACCGAAGCTGTACAGCTTATTGCAAATCCAATCCGGAGCGTCTGCCGCCATAGCTCCCAGTTTGCAGGAAATGGCGATCAGGAGCGCCGTTTTGCGTCTTATGCGCAGCAAGTAATCGCGGATCGATTGATCGGAATGAAAGAAAAAGCGGATTTGTTCCATTTCGCCGATGGACATTTCCACAATCGCTTTCGACATGATTTGATGTACAGCCGGTTTGTGGATTTGCGTAATGACGCCCAAAGCTTTAGCAAATATGTAATCTCCAGTAAACATCGCGATCCGGTTGTCCCATTTAGACCGAACCGTTAATTGTCCGCGTCTTGTGTTGGCGTCATCGATGACATCATCGTGAACAAGCGAGGCCATATGAATGAGCTCCAGCGGTACCGCGACGCGTTTCATCGTTTCCAGCCGGTAATCGCCAAACTCGCCGGAGAGCAGTACAAACACCGGGCGAATGCGCTTCCCGCCAGCTTTCAATAGATGGCTGGACGTTTCTCTCAGCATAGCGTGATCGGTATATACGCTTTCTTCGAGCGCTTTTTCAATTGCTGCTATATCTTTTTTCTTTCTTGAATAAATATCGATTAAATTTTTCATTCTGTCACCCGTGCCACTTTAGTCTCAGACCATAAAGCGATGCTTACCGGTTTCGGCAGGAAACCAAGCTCGTAACAATACTTGTAGTAGGTTGCAAGTCCTTCCCATTGTTCCGTTCCAAAATCATAGCATAACGTATGAAAATAATGATGCCAATATGAAGCTGTGCCGCCTACCGAAGCTTGCGCCTCGCCTATCATTTCCTCCGGATCGCGGTGGGCTTTCGCTTTGCTTGCCATGAACGCCTCGAAGACATCAGCCACCAGTTCCGGGTACATCTCAGCCGTCTCTTTGCGTATCGCCCACACGGCGAATGAAATCCATTGGCCGGTCCATTTCGCCCATTCTTGCCCAAGATCTGTAATCATATACGTTTTATTGCGCCAGCTCTCTTTGATTGCATCGTCGCCAATGAGCAGCGCCCCGTCCGCCCGGGCCATCATGCTGTCAACATTCGGATGCGCATATTCATACGTGGGCTTCCCGCCATAAAATTTCTCCAGAATGATTTTAAGCAAATTCACGGATGTAGCTGAAGTTGTCGGCAGCATAATATGCCCGTTCGCGATCTCGCGGAGCGGCTTTTCGTGGAACAGTAAAATCGAATTGACTTCTCCATAAGCGCTAACGGATAAATCCGGATACAACAAGTATTTCTCGAAGGACTCTCCGTAGGCAAAAGAAGAAATCGGTCCCATATCAATGTTTCCTGCGGCCATAGCTTGATTCAGTGAAGTTGGAACTTGTTCGATAATGTCCACATCCGAAGTGTTCATAAGCTCCGGAAAATAATAGTAGATCGGCCAAACGTTCGTATAGTTGATTCGGCCAATGCGGATTTTCGGGTCAGCGCTCATCATGGTTCTCTCCCCATCTTCGGTACAAGGAATGCTCAATCTCCATGCTGTCCAGCACTTTGCCCACCAAAAAATCGACCATCTCTTCCAAAGAGCGCGGACGATTATAAAAGGCGGGCATCGCCGGAAGCATGCGTACGCCCATTCTGGATAAGGTTAGCATGTTTTCTAAATGTATGGCATGTAATGGCGTTTCCCTTGGAACCAGAATTAATTTTCTTCCTTCTTTCAGCATCACATCTGCTGTCCGCTCTAGCAAGTTATCGGACGATCCGTGCGCAATGCCGGATAACGTGCCCATTGAGCACGGGATGACAACCATTCCTTTCGTGCGAAAGGATCCGCTGGCAACGGTCGCTCCTATATCAGCAATAGGATGATAGTCAAACGTGCCTGCGCGGCCGCCGAAATGCTCCTGAAGCATTTCCTTGCGCTTGCCGGCATTCCAATCCAATTCATCGTGCAGGACTCTCCAGCCGGCCTCCGTAACGATCAGATGCACGTTTAATCCTTGATCCAGCATGACTTGGCACAGCCTGACGCCATAAATGGCTCCGCTAGCCCCTGTAATCCCTATCACCCAATTGCCGCCGCTCATAAGTACTGCCTCACAAGCACATCAAGCAGTGTAAATACAAACATCACAAGGCTGAGCACACCGTTCATCGTGAAGAAGGCTGTATTCAGCTTGGATAAATCCTGCGGTGAAACAAGTCTGTGTTCTTTGTACAAAATAAAATACGCAATAACAAGCCCTACCAAGTAAAACCAGCTTAAATGTGTGATGAAGAATAAAGTAACGAGTCCTACAGCTGTCAGTACGTGCAAAACACGCGCCGTATTGAGCGCTGCCTTAATGCCAAAGCGGCTCGGCAAAGAATGTAGGCCTTCGTTGCGGTCGAACTCAGCATCCTGACAAGCATAGATGAGATCAAAGCCGGCACTCCAGCACACTACTGTCAAATAAAATACGATAGATGCCCAAGTGAATTGGCCTGTTACGGCAATCCATCCGCCTAACGGGGCTAATCCTAAAGTCAAGCCGAGAACAAAGTGGCATGTCCATGTGAATCTTTTGGTATAAGAGTAAAAGACAAGAAAAAACACTGCGATCGGCAGCAGTTTCATTGACAAGGAACTTAAATTAGACGTTGCCCAGAAAAGCAATGCAAATGAAATAATAATATAAATAATAACTTGCGGGATGGAAATCAACCCCGCGGGTATTGCGCGATTTTCCGTGCGCGGATTTTTCTTGTCTATCGCTTTATCGATGACTCGGTTTAAGGCCATCGCCGCGGTTCTCGCGCCAACCATCGCCAGCGTAATCCAGCCAATCTGTGCCCAACTCGGCAAATGTCCGTTCAATACCACGGATCCAAGAATTGCCCCCATGAAAGCAAAAGGCAGTGCAAAAACACTGTGTTCAAACTTAATCATTTCTAGAAAAATTTTTAATTTAGTAAACATATGCGCATTACTCTCCTGATTTCGTTTTCCCCTTGGTGCCAATATGCAAGGCTGCGACTCCGCCTGTTAACGGGTAAGCCTGTACATCATCTAATCCTAGGTTCGTAAAAATTGCCGCAAGCTGTTTGTGATCGGGAAAATGGATTAATGATTCCGGCAGCCATTTATACTGCTCATACTTCTGAGCAATCATCTTGCCCAAGAAAGGCAGAACGCGTTGGAAATAAAAATAATAGATCGACTTGAAAGGCTGCCAGGTCGGTTTAGAGAGCTCAAGAGACACAACTAGCCCTCCTGGCTTAACGACACGCTGCATTTCACGAATGACCTGCTCCAAATCGGGTACGTTGCGAAGGGCGAATCCGATCGTTGCATAATCAAACGTGTTGTCGTCAAACGGAAGACTCATTGCATTGCCTTGAATAAGCTCGATCTGCTTTTCCAAGTGAAGCTGCTTAATTTTCTCAGCGCCGTAATCCAGCATTTTCTGGCTGAAATCCAGCCCGACCATCTTACCGGTGCCGCTTGCCCGCGCCAATGAAATCGTCCAGTCGCAAGTGCCGCAGCATAAGTCAATGGCGGTTTCCCCCGGCTGCACATTCATCTTCTTCATCGTAAAATTGCGCCACGCTTTATGCCTGCGGAAGCTCAAAATATTGTTCATTAAATCATACTTTGGCGCGATGCTCTCGAAGACGGAATGTACGAACTCTTCTTTGGACTTTTGGTTTTTTACTTGTGGTTTTGATTTGGTCATATTCATCTGTCAGGTCACCTCAAATTTCTTCCAGCACTCTGGGCTGCTTCGCTAAAAATCGCAGGAACGGCTCTCCTATGTGAAACAGTTCACTTATTAGTTTGTCCGATTCAAGCTGTTGCACCCTCGATTGCAACAACTTCGTTTGGGAGTCCAGCATTTGATACAGCTGCGAAGTGATATGATACTTATGCGCTAAAGTGCGAACTTTGGCTTGATCCGCTTCCTCCGCTTGCAGCTGCTTCCGCTCATCCTTCGTGCCATGCTGCAATATGTGCCAGAATCCCCAGCTATCCTTGAAGCTCGCTCCGGATTCCATACGGAAAATCTCTTCAAAGATAACTTCGCACTTCGCATAACTCCTCAGGATCTCAGGCCAAGCGCCATCATATACGTCAGACATGAACTCCGAGAATGACAAAAAAAGCTGAGATTTGATCTCCACCGTTTGGTGAATGTAATCTTCTGCCGATAATTTCAATTGCTTCATTTTCATGTACGTGTTCATCTTAAGTCTGTTGACTTCGCAAATTGCATTCGATAACTGCTTAATCATGTCAATTTGACCGGCTCCGGCGAGGAGATGATAGAAACGGGAGCTGAAATAATCCCCGGCAAGCACTTTAAGCTGTCTGGATCTTGCCGCTTTTTTCTCTTTGAGATCATTCGAGACCGTCACCATATCATGCGTGTCGAGCGCAAGCTGCACGAGTGAGGTTGCTAGCGTATACAACTCACTGGAAGAGCTTAATTTACTGTTTCCGTTCAAGAATGCAAATAACAGACGCGTACGCAGCTCCGGGAAATCGGGCAAGTCTGTGTGAATTTGGATCATATCATACTCCGTGTACTGCTTGGCGATCTCTGGGATCCGATAAGAATTCATGCAAAAGCCTCCGTAACCGTGTGCCAAATCTCAAATATGTTGGTCTAAGTTTCAATTCAAATCATTATATCATAACACGTTAACAGAAGCACATCTAATTATAAAGGATATCTTTGCTGCCATTTGGATGTATACGTGATACGGAACCGATTCTGCAATTCCTGTTCGAGCTGAATGAGGCTAAGCTCGCCCGCGCTCTTATCCATATCCTTCCCAGATTCACGCTCGGCAACCATAGCAAGAACAAGCTGCGTCGAGGCATTGTCTGACACGCCTGAATAATCGATCACTCGCACCCACACTTGATTCACATTTTTGGTTTTCATCAGCATGGTCTGCGCAATCGTGTATAGATCGCGATATACGGAGGTTGAATCGGCATTTTTAGGCAAGCTCAAATCAAGCGATATGCGGGTGCTGCTCAGTTCAACCTTGCGAATCCGCATTTGCAGCGGAACTTGGACGAGCAAATCCGGCAAATTATTGTCCGTGACCTGCCCTACGCGGTTGCTTGGCCAATGATATGGCGAATTGATGCCAATTGAGCTATCCATTTTCGGAAGCATGGATAAACCAATGGCAATGACAAGAGATATCGTTAACGTCATGACGATGCGCATCGACCATTTCATATCGTATTGCACCTCCTGGCTATTCGGCAAGAGCACAACGGACTGTGGAAGCCGATGATTACAAGCTCTATACACCATTGTACAAAGAAAAAAAGCAGGCTATGCCTGCTTTTTCAATAATAAATTATTCTTCTGTATCGACCGTGCCGTATTTCGTCATAATGAGCGCCTTGCCTCTCACTTTAACGGCGGATGTGTGCTCTGTAAACTGGGCGATCATGACCTCGCCTTTGTCCAATTTTTCCGTATGATGAAAGCGTGTGTCTTGACCGCGCGTTAATCCAATTACATGAACACCGTTGTCTTTGGCTTTAATAACGAAATACTCATTGCCGTTCGTATTCGGTTGATTCATTTTGTTCGTATCGTCCATTCCCATCCTCCGTTCTTGCATTACGCCATGTCCCTATCTAATGATGCCAAAAAAAGCATCCCCAAGTCAACTAACCTAAATGGAAACTTCGCCAGAGGTTGTTTGTTTTCCTTTTTGATAAAACTGTTTGAATTTAACAGGCAGCACCCGATGTGACCCTAAACGAATGAGGAAATCCGATAGTTTCACCGTTCCGTAAGCAAACAGCATGCCTGCGAATACGTCAATTAACCAGTGAATTTGCAAATATAGAGTTGAAAAAATAATGGAAGCGCAGTACGTGACCATCATCGTTTTGAAAATGCGGTCCTTCTCTCTTAACGCCAGAAGAAGCATCGCAAAAGAGATTGAAGTGTGCATGCTCGGAAAACAGTTCATCACGGCGACAAGCAAAGAATTCTGATCGGCAAATACACGGTGCAGCAAATCGGGCTGTTTGTTTACATACCAAACCTCGTGCAGCAAGATCAAGTTATAGAAAGGCAGGATCAGCGGAAATTGCAGCATATGACCGGATAGTGCGTACGACAGCATTTTTTTGATACTCCGTGTCCAGAAGCTTCTTACGATACAAATCCATAAGGATAAAACAAAACCGTAATTATAAATCCAAACCATCGCTCGATCCAAAAAAGGAGACGCGATCCACCTTGCCCATCGGCCGTTATTAAGAGGAATGGCATTCATATAATCGTCCCAATGCCAAGGATGGCGGTTGTTTTCAAACATCCAATTGGCGATTTTCCACCAGAAGCCGTTTCCGGTTCCATAGAAATAATAGAATACGCCGAGCAGCGGTATGCCGAAGATAAAAAACCGCTTCCAATCCACGTCAATTTGATCCTTGCGGACACCCAGCAAACAAACTAACAGCAGAATCCAACACTCTTTGCTCCAGTTCCCCACGACGCCAATTCGCCATACTAAGTAAATCGAAGCAATAATACCGAACATCGTCCAATCTTGTGACTTTACCAGCTCGTTCAGTTTCAACTTATTCAAGACTGTTCCCCCTACATCATCTAAGAAAGCTTCTATTGGAACAAGCCTCTTCAAGAGAAAAAGACATCGGACTATCGATGTCTTTTGTCTTAATCGGAGTAACACGATTCGAACGTGCGACCTCACCCACCCCAAGGGTGCGCGCTACCAGGCTGCGCCATACCCCGTCTGTAGCTCACTTATTCACTTTGTAATTATAGTAGGAGACTTTGGAATTGTAAAGGCATTTTCTGCTAATCATAAATAAAGCCGCGACAGCAAAATGCGGTCACGGCTTTATTGATATATAACGTTCAATAGTATGTACAACGCAATTATTGAATGCCATCTTTAAGTGCTTTACCAGGTTTGAAAGCTGGAATTTTGCTTGCTGGAATTTCGATTTCATCACCAGTCTGTGGATTGCGTCCTTTACGAGCAGAACGTTCACGAACTTCAAAGTTACCGAATCCAACTAGTTGTACTTTATCACCGCTTTGCAGCGCTTCGGAAATTGCTTCAAAAACAGCATCAACTGCTTTCGTTGCATCTTTCTTGGAAAGCTCAGAGGTTTCAGCAACCTTGTTAATCAATTCAGATTTATTCATGCCATTCACCTCCCCCCAAGATTTCTTACTTCCGTTACTTCCTGTTTTCACCGTTTCCTCAGAAAATATACATGAATCAATGAAAAATCGTTGATTTTCTTAGCAAAAATGAACTTCGAAAGCAGACGAATAAACTCATAGTAATATACTACGTCATCAATTTCAAGTATCGATTTCCATTTTATGTGGGTATTTTTGCTATAAAACGACAAAAAACACTCTTTTGAGTGTTTTTTTGTCTACTTTCTTACAAGATAATGGCAATTAAACCGCCGGAGCCTTCGTTAATAATGCGGCCAAGCGTTTCCTGCAGCTTGTAGCGCGCGTTGTCCGGCATTTGGGCCAGCTTGCCTTGAATGCCTTCGCGTACAATGGAATGCAGAGATCTTCCGAAAATATCAGACTCCCAAATTTTGAGCGGGTTGTCTTCGAAATCCTGCATCAAATAGCGGACAAGCTCCTCGCTCTGTTTCTCCGTTCCGATGATCGGCGAGAATTCAGACTCGACATCCACCCGAATCATATGGATAGACGGTGCCGTAGCCCGCAATCGGACCCCGAATCTGGAGCCTTGACGGATCAGCTCAGGCTCATCCAGCGCCATTTCAGCAAGCGTAGGAGGCGCAATGCCGTAGCCCGTCGTTTTGACCATCTCCAGCGCTTCAGCGAATTGATCGTATTCCCGTTTCGCATGCGTGAAGTCCTGCATCAGCTGCAGGAGATGATCCTTGCCGCGAATCTCAACGCCGACGACTTCCACCAGGATACGATCATAGAGCTCATCCGGCGCAAAGAGGTCGATCTCGGCAACGCCTTGACCCATGCTGAGTCCGGCCAGCGCCGCCCTATCAATAAACTCATATTCCGCAAACTGGCTGACGACACGATCCACGTCGCGCAAGCGTCTAATATCTTGAACCGTATCGCGTACGGAATTTTCGAATTGCGTACGCAGCCAGTGATTCTCATCCAGAACCATGACCCAGCTCGGCAAATTCACATTGACTTCGTGAACCGGGAACTCGTAGAGCACTTCGCGCAGGACAGAAACCATTTCTTCCTCGCCTGCACTTGCCACACTCATCGTTACGACAGGCACGTCATAGCGGCTTTGCAGCTCGCTGCGCAGTTCAAGCGCCGGCTCGCTGTTTGGCTTCTGCGAGTTAATGATGACGATGAATGGTTTGCCCACTTCTTTCAGCTCATTAATCACTCTTTCTTCTGCAAGCACATAAGAGGAGCGAGGAATATCCGAGATCGTGCCATCGGTCGTCACCACGACACCTAGCGTGGAATGCTCTTGAATGACCTTGCGCGTTCCGATTTCCGCCGCTTCCTGGAAAGGAATCGGTTCATCGAACCACGGCGTATTGATCATCCGCGGACCGTTCTCGTCTTCATAGCCTTTGGCGCCATCAACTGCATAACCTACGCAATCGACAAGGCGCACATTCACATTCAGCCCTTCGGCCACGGAGATTTGAACCGCCGTATTCGGCACGAATTTTGGCTCCGTTGTCATAATCGTGCGGCCAGCAGCGCTCTGCGGGAGTTCATCGGTAGCCCGGATCCTATCCGCTTCGCTTTGAATGTTCGGAAGCACTACAGATTCCACAAAACGCTTGATAAAGGTTGATTTGCCTGTACGGACTGCTCCAACAACCCCCAGGTAAATGTCCCCTCCCGTTCGTTCTGCAATGTCCTTAAAGATATCCACTTTCTCCAAGAGAATCCCTCCTACAGTTTGGTCGTCAACTGACTTTGCGACGGTAACAATTGACTACTCGTACATTCATTTGGACTAGTAAGAAATATATGTACTTTCGATAGAAATATGATAGATGCGCCATATCTTTTTTTTGCAGCTCATATTTGATGAAGCACATATATGGCTTTCCTCACCACACCTGAAAAAATATATGATTGCAGCGGCGGTGATATTCTGAAAATTTAAAAAAACCTCCTACAAGAAAACTGTAAGAGGTTTGTATCTTATTAAGGCGACTCCTGAGGAAGCGGCTGATTATTCTGCCAATGATAAGCAAAGCTGCGGATAGGAACGAAGTACGATTTGTTCACAAGAATCTCTCGCAAATCCTCGTCCGGTTTTAACGAGCCGGCTAAACCTTGATCTTGGATGTACTTCATAATATCCATCGCATAGTCAATCGCTACCTCGCCCGTTTGCTTATTGACCAAATAGGTTACGAGGTTTTGGCGGTTGTACACCGATTTGATTTCAGGGGCTTTCATCCCAAGTTTATTGAAATCCACATATTCAAACGCTTCATTGATCGCAATACCGGGAGGTAATTTCCCGTCATGGCTCGCTTTGTAGTCATTTATTTTCTTCTGGACATCCTCGACACTTTGATACGCCGATAAGTCCATCAATTTCACGGTCGGTTTCGTTTCCGCATTCACAAGGACATAGATGAAGATGCCCCCGCTTTCAAAAGCGTTCGCCGGGACCGTGCTTAAATAGTTCGCTTTTTTCAATTTTGCAAAATCAATGACATACTTTTCATAGAGAGGCGTTGACATATCGCTATTTTTTATCGGCAGAACACCGCTTTTCTCGTGGAAAAGATCGACCGCTTGCTGCACAACGGTTATAAACTCAGCTGGGTTGATTTGATTCTCCTTGCGCAATTCCTTAGGATACGCGCACCCACTTAGCACCAGAACCATACTGATAGCTATAACTATACCTATCCATCTGCCATGTATAAGGCTTGTACCTCTTTTCACGCTTCCATCATCCTATCTATATGCTTTAAAATAAATCGTCATCGTTTTGCCTCGCAAGCTGGGCGCGAATAGCCGCCTTTAACGGGTCCTCCGGTATCGTTACCTGCACGGCCCCCATGACACGCGCCTGACAGGCAAGGCGGAAGCCTTCATCCGCTTGCGATCCGAGCTTCAAACGCTCATTGGTATTCATCGGCGCAAGTCCTTTGCAGTCTGGATCGTTTACTTTCACTTTGCACATCAGACAAGCTGCTTTGCCTCCGCAGCGCGTACGAATGTTCACTCTCGCCCTTCGGCCGGCATCCAGCAAGGTTGTGCCCGGCCTTACGCTTATTTTTTTGTCGTCCGGCCAAAAATGCACTTCCGGTCCATTCATCAGGATCACCTACTTATCTGCCATCATCCGTGACGTTACGGCGATTCGAATCTATTAAACACTCAAGTTTTCTTTGAAAATCCAGTCCCCAACGATTCCTTTGCAATAACACATTCAAGGTATGCATGTGCTTTTCCGGAGAAGCCAACATCGTCCTATAAATAGCCTCATACCGGTCCGGCCGATCACGCAATAGGTTAAAAAGAAGTTCATGCGCCAGAGGCATAACTTTCACTTCTTGATTATCTATAACTGCCAGATGACTGTGGTGCTCCCACAGAAACCCTACCTCCACTTGATAGGCAGAATCAAGCGCTTGAACCTTGAAGTCTCCCACCACTTCAACCGAATCACCATGAATCTGATAATGACTCAGGATGGACGCATACATCGCAGTTTGACTTAACACAGGCGTGTCAACGGAATAATCCTGCAAAGACGCATGTATCCCGGTCACATCGCTCAGGTCTACATAAATATCCAGATCTCTCGGACTTCTTCCGATGTCTACGTTTTGCATAAGCAGTCCGCAGCTGCCACCGATGAGCCATCGTACGCTAGGGGCTTGCATTAATTGTGTATGGATGGTCGTAATCGTTGGTACTAACGGTTCCAGCAGGACCACGTTGCCCACACCTTTCAGGCAGATTTATTAGAAATAAGGCTTATGCGTGACGGAGATCGCGCCGGATTGCTTCACGATGCACTGACAAGCCAGCCGGTACCCCTGTTCAATTTCCTCAGGCTCCAGACGGTTCTCCTCTTCGTCAGAAGGCAGAGAAAGCAGCTCCCGGCCCTCGGCTATGTAACAGCGGCACCGGGCACATGTTCCGCGCGTACACGAGAACCCCCACTCCACGTCATTTTTAAGCGCATGGTCTAAAATACTTAAGCCTGTTACCGGCTCCATCGTTTTCTGAGTTTTACGCGTTTTTAATTCCAACATCGATGACTTCCCTCCATGTTAAAACAGTGATAGCAGCATATAGAGCAAAATCGGTATAAACAAGAAAAAGGCAACGGTCGAAAGAACGACACGAATCCAGCCTTGCGTACGCGTTCTCGCATACGAAATCAACAAGGAAGCGACAACCATCAAGCCAATCGCCACAAAAGACGCCCACATTTTGTCCAAACTTGACATATTATTAACTCCTTATGTATATATCTTTAAAATGAATCACCAGTAAGTATAGCATAGGATGAGAAAAAAAGCATAAAGGGCAGCAAGCTCCCCTTCATGCTTTTTATTTTTTGCCCATCATCATGTTCATAAGCTGCTGCATGTTGTTGGTGTCCAGTTTCGAGCTTTTGACAGCCTGGATAATATCGTTGACCGTTTCTTCGGATACCTTCACATTGACTAGCCCGGAAACTTGTTTGATCAGCTGACGAAGCTGAGTCTCGCTTTGCAGTGTAGAAGGTTTCACACCGCTGGCAATTCTCTCAATATCTTTAGGTGTAACGGATTTTCCCGTTTTTTTCTTTACCACATTCAATACGTCCTTGGACATATCTTTGTTTGCCAAATGCGCCGCCTCCCATACCTGATATAAACTAAAAAGCTTATACGGTATAGTATGAATGCGGCTAGAATGTGGTGTAGGCTACTTCAGCACATTTGTAACGGCACCTGCAGCCACTTCTTCAATCTCGTGAGTTCTGACGCGTCCCATCAGGTCCTGCGCGGCAAGCTGAGGCGATTTCCCATCGAAAAGCACCTTATGCAGCTCATCGGTAATCGGCATCGTCACTTCATACCGGCGCGACAATTCGTATGCGGCTTTCGTCGTCTTCACGCCTTCGACGACCATCCCCATCTCTTGAAGCACGTCTTCCAGCGGGGTGCCCTTCGCGAGTTTATTGCCGGCACGCCAATTTCGGCTATGTTGACTCGTACATGTCACAATCAGATCGCCAATTCCGGCTAATCCGGCAAACGTCAACGGACTAGCGCCCATACTGGCGCCTAAACGGGCGATCTCTGCCAATCCTCGCGTGAGAAGCGCAGCTTTGGCATTATCGCCAAAGCCAAGACCGTCTGTCAGTCCTGCACCGAGTGCGATGATGTTTTTGAGCGCGCCGCCGACTTCGACACCGGCAACATCCGGGTTCGTATATACACGGAAATAGGAGTTGATCATTAAATCCTGTGCGGCTTCTGCCGCCTCCAGGTCTTGTGCCGCGACGACGACCGTTGTCGGACATTTCCGGATGACTTCTTCGGCATGGCTAGGACCCGAGAGCACGACAAACCTTCTCGCATCCGCTTCCGGCAGCTCATCCGCCAGAACCTCCGTCATCCGTTTGAGAGTTCCGGTTTCGAAGCCTTTCGTTGCATGAATAATCAAAGCATCCTTTTTCAAATAAGGGCGCATGAGAGCCGCTACCTCGCGCATCCCGGAAGAGGGGACGACCATGAGGATCGCGTCCGCCCCTTCAACCGCCTCCTGCAGCGAGTTTGTCGCCACAATGAGCGGCGATAGTTCCACATCTTGGAGAAAACGGCTATTGCGGTGCTGCTCGTTGATCTCTTGCACTTGCGATTCATTGCGGGACCATAGCAGCACCTGCTTCCCATTATCCGCCAGTACCGAGGCGAGTGCCGTACCCCAGCTGCCGGCTACCAGAACCGATACTTTGTTTGACATGGTTACTACCTCCTAAACGTTTGGCATGGGAGTATTCCCACTATGCTCTTTTTTGACCCAGCTTGTTCTCTTTACCCTGAATCAGCTTCACAATATTCGTGCGGTGCCGAATAAAGGCAAACGCGCACAGCAAGATGCTTATCCACAAAACAGGTATAGGCCGATCCATTCCCCAAATAAGAAAAGGTAAAAGTGCGGTTAACACCAGGGAACCGAGCGATACAAACCGGGTTATGGCAATGATAGCGATGGCTGTTAGTCCTGCGATCAACGTTGGGATGAAGCAAAGCGTGGCCATTACGCCGATCGTAGTGGCAATGCCTTTGCCGCCGCGGAAACCGTAATACACCGGCCAATTGTGTCCAATGATGGCAGCAAGTCCGCACAATACGCGAACCCAGATGTCATCGGGTCCGGGAGCTGCCCAGATGCCGAGGCAAACGGCAGCGACTCCCTTCAAGCCGTCCAAGATCAGGACGAGGATGGCCGGGCCCTTGCCCAGAACGCGGAGCGTATTGGTCGCCCCTGCATTACCGCTGCCGTGTTTGCGGATATCGATGCCTTTGAACCATTTTCCAAATAAATAACTAAAGCTTATAGCCCCTAATAAGTAACCCGCTATGATTGTTATTATGGAAATTGAAAGCAAGCTGCAACATCTCCTTATTCTTTGTCCGAAGTTTTTCTACGGCTTAGGATACGAATCGGGGTACCTTCGAAACCGAAGGCGGCACGAATTTTATTATCCAAATACCGTTCATAAGAAAAGTGCATGAGCTCAGGCTCATTCACAAAGAGTACAAAGACAGGAGGCTTAACGGCAACTTGCGTGACATAGTTAATCCGCAGGCGCTTGCCTTTATCCGTCGGAGGCGGATTGTATGCCACCGCATCGGAAATAACATCATTCAATACATGCGTCTGAACGCGAAGGGCATGATTCTCTGCCACTTGAATGACAACCGGCAGCAGCTTATGCAAGCGCTGCGTTGTTTTCGCCGATACGAAGACAATCGGCGCGTAGCTCAAGAACAAGAAATGATCGCGGATCGTTTGTGTAAAATGCTGCATCGTCTTATCGTCTTTTTCCACGATATCCCATTTATTTACGACAATGACAACCGCTTTTCCTGCTTCATGCGCATAGCCCGCAATATGCTTGTCCTGATCGATGATGCCTTCTTGACCGTCAATAACGACGAGCACAACGTCTGCGCGTTCTATCGCTTTCATTGCGCGCATCACGCTATATTTTTCCGTGTTCTCGTAAACTTTGCCTCTCTTCCGCATACCGGCGGTATCGATGATGACAAATTTTTGATCGTCGCGCTCAAATGGCGTATCAATCGCATCGCGCGTCGTGCCGGCCACATCACTGACAATTACCCGCTCTTCTCCGAGAATCGCATTCGTCATGGACGACTTGCCGACATTCGGACGGCCGATCAGAGCGAATTTAATGACTTCGTCCCCGTACTCATCGTCTTTCTTGTCAGGGAAAATCCCGCACACAACTTCGAGCAAATCACCGATTCCGATGCCGTGAGATCCTGAAATGCCGACTGGATCTCCAAATCCTAAAGAATAGAACTCATAGATATCATCTTGACGCGCCAAGTTATCTACTTTGTTAACGGCAAGTACAACCGGCTTCTTGGAACGGAACAGCAGTTGAGCCACTTCTTCATCCGATGGGGTTACGCCTGCTTTGGCATCTACCATGAAAACAATAACATCCGCTTCTTCGATCGCAAGCTCGGCTTGCACACGAACGGATTTGAGGATGGCATCCTCGCCGTCAATTTCAATACCGCCTGTATCAATCACGCTGAATGACGTATTCAGCCATTCTCCCACACCATAGAGTCGATCACGTGTTACACCCGGTTTATCTTCCACAATCGCCATACGATCGCCAACGATCCGATTGAAAATAGTGGATTTGCCGACATTCGGTCGGCCGACAATTGCAAGTACTGGTCTAGCCACTTCTCATTCACTCCTCCTGATTCCATGATCAGCCATGGAAAAATACGCAACTTACATCATAACAAAAAAGACACGGATTGGCTAATCTCTTTTGAGACTTTGCCAATTTGGTCGCTGCATACCTGCCACACTACGTATGTTTGACCAAAATCATCGTGCCGTTTTTCAAATCATGCGCGTTCGCATCCAATATCTTTTCCAAGGAAAAAGAGACCTTTTGCAGGTCCTCTTCCTGCTCTACGACAAAAATTGGAGCGCCGCCGCCAACCCGTTCCTTCGTCAATGTCACGACAGCAAGGATTTGCGCCAT
Organism: Paenibacillus sp. FW126-R14; assembly: GCF_058789495.1. Taxonomy (NCBI): domain Bacteria; kingdom Bacillati; phylum Bacillota; class Bacilli; order Caryophanales; family Paenibacillaceae; genus Paenibacillus; species Paenibacillus sp. FW126-R14. The sequence goes on from NZ_JBYTBS010000064.1 coordinate 30,398, forward strand.
GTTAAGCCTCCTTTTCTTTATTCACACCGGCCTCGGACGGCATGCGCACAGCGCTTTCCAGCACGGGAATCCGATGCAGGCCAACAAACGTCTTATTCGCATCCTTTTCTTGCGGCAGGAGAAGCAATCCAAGCGTTCCGGTGTTCATATCCAGCTTGGCCATTGGCCTTAGCGAGGGCTCGCCGTCATCTCGGTATACGCCAAATAATGTAGAGATATCATGAAGAATAGCCTGTCTTTGGCCCAGATTGGCCAAGGTTACGCGAACGTTGCGATTTTTGGGTTTGACCAGAAAACCAAAGCCATGATCTTGAATCTTGCGGCGGGTGTCTTCCAGCCCCACATTCATGATATAGATGTGACCGACAAACAGATCAGGTCCTTCCATACGGATGGGCACGAGCTCGATCTCCGCGATATCCCCCAGCTTTTTGCCGGATTTAAAAAAGTTGGCCATCCAAATGGACATAACGCCAGCTAAGGCCCCCCAGTACCAAGCGAACAAAATACTAAACAGAGAAGCAAGGAAGGAAGTGAAAATGACAAGGTAATTCCTTCCCTCGAATACCATCGCAATGCCCTCGATATAGGCCGCTCCTCGGGGAACAAGCTCCAGTTCATCCACCTTCGATAAGCTCTGTCTTTCCATATTGCGAACATCCCGGAACTGCTGCGCGGCCAGCGATAAAAATGTCACCGCCGTATAGTTTTTTTCCAGCAAAGCAGGCACAGCTACCGCCCCCAAGCCGGCGGCAATGACGCCTAGGGAAATATGTATGATTTTGCCATGCGGGTAAGTCGGGTATTGCCTATAGTCTGTTCGGAGCATATTGAGCCGCGCTGCGATCCCAAAAACTACACCTACAACGATCCCTATTGTATACCGGTGCGAATACAACCAGTCCATTACTTTCTCCAGCCTCCTTTTCGCTCCATCCAGCTGCGTATCAGGTTTCGACAACCGTTATAAGCCGATTGAAGAATAATCGTCATCGTTCGCGCCGTGAAGACAGAAAGCCACCATTGGTCTTGAAATGTCGAATGTCCGAGATGATGGTAGCCGCCTACGGGATGAATGCCCGCCAAATACATATCGCCAAGCAAATAGCCAATCGAGATCGCGGCAATTTGCTCCAAAGCATTCCGCTGCAAAAGAACGGCCAGAATGGCGAGCAGGATAGCAACATCCCAATCTGAATTCCGCACAATGAGAATCGGATCCATCTCCAGCAGCTGCTGCAGCAAGAAATGAAGCGAACCCAGCAGAAGCCCGATCGAAAGCAAATGAAGCTTATGTATGAAGCCTTGGGTAACATAAAGAATAGCAATGCTCATGACAAAAATGAGGATGTAAACGAGTTGAACATGCACTTGTTTGATCGTTATGGAAAAGTTCGAACCTACCAACCACAGGGCAAAAAAAAGAAGCATGCCCTTATGCGATATACTTCTGATGTACAGTTCCTTCCATCCGCTGGCAAACAAGATCAACGTGATGCAAAGAAGAATGAGAGACAAATAACCGGAGTTCATAATCTGACCACCCTAGACTGCATAAGCTAGCTGATGACGCGAATCACCGCTTGCCTGCGGATCTTCAGGCTTCCGCTCAGTACTGATGAGGGAAGCGCTACCTGATCCTTAGTATGGCAATCTTTCGATTATTTACTCCGATTGGCTCTATCTGCGTATGAAGTTAAATTTATCCCGCGGGCGCGGCACCACTCTGACGTTTCTCCCAGAATGACGACCGGGCATTGCGCTAACGCCTTAATCGTCGGTGCGCCTAACGCTGTCATAATTAAAATAAGTCCTTGATGAAGCTCATCGGCAAAATGATGCATGCTTTCGGCGCCTTGCTCGCGCAGCACTCTCAAAAAAGCCCCCGCCATGCCGACGGCCGAGGCGCCGAGAACAAGCGCTTTGGCTGCTTCCAAAGCATTCGTAATGCCTCCCGAGGCAATCACTGAGCCTTGCGGATACACTGATAGCGACTCCAGCAGCGAGATGCTGGTCGGCGTGCCCCAATCGTTCAGCCACTCCATCGCGGCTGGACGTCTCGCATTCTCAATGGCGGCGAAATTCGTGCCGCCCGAGCCGCCGACATCCAAGATGCGGACGCCAATCTCTTGCAATTGCTTGGCATTATCCTTCAGGATGCCGAAGCCGACTTCCTTGACGATGACCGGGACCTGAACATGCCGGACAATTGCTTCAATTCGTTTCAGCATGCCGACGAAGTTGCGATCCCCTTCCGGCATGATCAATTCCTGCATGACATTCAAATGTATTTGCAGTGCGTTAGCCTCAATCATATCTATTGCTCTGACCGCTTGATCCACGGTAGCCTCGCTGCCTAAATTCGCGAACACAATCCCTTTCGGGTTCTCGCGCCGCACAACTTGGTAACTTGACGCCACCTCGCTGTTCTTAAGCGCAGACATTTGGGAGCCGACAGCCATCGCCATCCCCTTTTCCCGCGCCATAATGGCTAGTTCGCGGTTGATGCTTTCTGTCTCCTGGGCGCCTCCGGTCATCGCATTAATTAAAATCGGCGAGCTCATAATGAGATCGCCGATTTCAGTCGTTAATGACATGTGATCCGTTGAAGTCTCAGGCAGACAGTTATGCACAAGCTTGATATCCGACAGCCCTTGCTGTCTGGATTGACCAAGCTCCAGCGCGTAATGGACATGTTCCATTTTGCGTGAGATGCGCATTCCTATGGTCCTCCTAAAATCCAAGTATCATTTATTTTTTAAATTTGGAGAGTTTGTCGCCAAAACGCTCGCCAAGTGTCATGGATAGACCTTGGTTGCTCAAGGACACGTTCTCGTTGCCAGCGATCTCTTTTTGATGACTAGCGCTGTTGCCGCGATCACGATCTCCTCTTGGTTGTCTTTCTCTTTCTGGCTTGCCAGCGGATGGAGCAGCTGCGGCAGGAGCTTCCGGAGCTTCTTCTGTTTCTTTGATGCTTAGGCTAACGCGTTTCTCGGACGCATTGATTTCCAAGATTTTCACTTGAACTTCTTGGCCTTCTTTCAATACTTCGTGAGGCGTGCCAATGTGACGGTGTGCGATTTGGGAAATGTGCACAAGACCTTCAACACCAGGAGCTACTTCAACGAATGCGCCGAAAGCGGCAAGACGTTTCACTGTACCTGTTACGATATCGCCGGCTTTGAAATCATTTTCCACGTTGGACCATGGGCCTGCTTGTGTAGCCTTGATGCTCAGGCTGATTTTGTCGTTGGAAGGATCAAGTTTAAGGATTTGCACTTTCACTTTGTCGCCTTCTTTGACAACGTCGGAAGCTTGCTCAACATGGTGCCAAGCTAGTTCGGAGATGTGCACAAGGCCATCGATACCGCCGATGTCGATGAACGCGCCGAATTGTGTCAACCGTTGAACCGTACCGTCAAGTACTTGTCCTACTTGCAGACCTTCGATGATTTTCTTTTTGTTCGCTTCGAATTCTTCATCCAATACATCTTTTTGGGAAAGAATGACTTTGTTTTTCTCGCGATCGATTTCTTTCACACGAAGACGCAATGTGCGGCCTTTGTAAGAAGAGAAGTCTTCAACGAATTGACGCTCAACCATGGATGCCGGTACGAAACCGCGCACGCCGATATCAACAACCAAACCGCCTTTGACGACTTCAGCTACTGCAGCTTCGATAATTTCTTTGCTTTCCAGTTGACCTTGCAATGTTTCCCAAGCTTTCTCGCTATCCACAACACGCTTGGATAGTACCAAAGTTTCTTTGGCATCGTTGATAGAAACGACTTTCAATTCCACTTCTTGTCCAAGCTGAACCGCTTGACCCGCATCTTCTAAGCTAACGGAAGACAATTCGCGCACCGGGATAACACCATCGTATTTGTAACCGATATCCACGAAGGCTTGATCTGCATCTACCTTAACGATTTTGCCTTTTACGGTAGCGCCTTTCTTCAGCACAGCAACATTGTTCATGGCATGCTCCGCTTCTGCTTGCGATACGGCTGTTTCTTGAGCTTCTTGCGTTTGATCTTGAACTTTTACTTCATCTGACATGAGATTAGCCTCCTCTAATTACAACCAACAAGAAATAATTTATAAGTCACAAAGCAGTATGTAAGCTTCTACTCTGTTTCAAACAAAACAATCAGTACATTCGCTTTTAAAGATAGTATAATTCCAAGCTTTCATTTCCATACATTTGGCTTATGCCTTGCTATATGTACGGTGCAAGCGGCGAATTTCTTTCATAATGGCTTCAGTCGCAAGCTCCAAATCTTCGGAGCTGGCTCCCGCATAAGCGGTAAGGTCAAGCGGTTTGCCATACACGATGGTCATGCGGCGGAATAATGAATAATTGCCGACAATCGCAACGGGCACGACCGCAGCGCCGGATTTCAATGCAAGCGAGGCAGCGCCTTTCTTGCCCATTCCCCCGGCGTTATTGCGCGAACCTTCCGGGAAAACGCCCAACATATTGCCGTCACGGAGCAATTGCACCGCTAGACGGATGGAGTCTCTGCTTACGCCTCCGCGTTTGACGGGAAAGGCGCCTACTTTGGAAATGACAGAGCCCAAAACAGGAATATCAAACAGTTCAGCTTTCGCCATAAAGTGTACCATACGTTTAAGCGGAGTTCCTAATAAAGGTGGATCCAATAAACTTGTATGATTGCCGCATAGCACTACTGCGCCATGTTTGGGGACATTCTCCATGCCGATGGCACGCATTCGGAAAAATAAGGTGAAAAAGCAGCGAAACAAGGCCCTGCCGATGCGATACAGCATCTTATTTGCCACCTCCGACTTTGTTTTTACAAAGCCCAAGTATCTCGTCAACAACTTCTTCGATCGTCATAGAGGTACTGTCCATTAACACAGCATCATGAGCGCGCCTGAGCGGAGAAATCTCTCGATTCTGGTCAAACTGGTCTCTGCGGGCGATGTCCTGCTCAAGCTCGGAGAGCGTCAGCGTACAAGTACCGTTGTTCTGCATCTCCTTGAAACGCCGTTCTGCGCGTTCTTTCACACTTGCTGTCAGGAATACCTTAATTTCTGCATCCGGCATAACATGGGTACCGATATCTCGGCCATCCATGACGACGCCTTTGGATATCGCCATTTGCTTCTGAAGCGCGACCAGCAGCTGGCGCACTGCGCCATAACTGGCGATTTGGGATACATGGTCCGTAATGGCTGTGGTCCGAATAGCTTTCGTCACATCGACGCCATCAACGAAAACCTGTTGTCCTTCTTCTCCAGGTACGAGCTCAATTTGCATTCGCTCTGCCAAAGCAGCCACTTCTGTTTCTTGATCAGGTAGCAGCCCTTCTTGCTGTACTTTCCATGTTACTGCCCTGTACATGGCTCCTGTATCCACGTAAATGAATCCAAGTGCTCCGGCGACAAGCCGAGCGATGGTACTTTTACCGGCTCCAGCAGGTCCATCGATGGCAATATTGAACTTATCCAAGCTGCTGTTCCTCCCAACGATACCTTACGAACAAAAAAGCAGGCACTGCCTGCTAATCGATTCAAATTATACCACACTACCTAGGCATATGCAAAACTTGGACGCATAATAGATTGTGTCTAGACGTGCTTAATAGCGCTCCCCCTTCCCGTTTTGAGGCGTCATGTAAGGCTTTCCTTCAAGCGGCTCCACTCGGGTAAAATGTTTGCGAATATAGGGAATTTGGAGAAGCAGCTGCACGCAAATAAGCACAATAATACAGACGAATGTCGTGCGAATCATCACCTTCTCGACCTTTGCGGAAAAGAGGATAAACAATTGCTCGTAGGACTTCGCTTCCCGATCGTTGGACATGAGCGCTCACCTGCTCGAATAGGCATTTTGTCTGGTAGTATGCCCATACGAGCGGACTCTCATGCAATTAGCGTTTCCGGAAATCCATTTGGCGCTCGAAACAAAAACGAATTAATTTCTGACGCTCCCGATCGAGAATGTCCACAAATCGGAGCATCGCAAGCTGTTTGCCGGTTTCCAAATGCTTGACGCGCACAACTTCGCCGCTGAAAGAAATATGCTCGATATTGCCATTCTTATAAGGTACCAGCAGCCAACAGGAAATCGCCATATTCACGCCAAGTGGAATTTGCCCGTCATAAACAAAGGAAATCCCTCCGCCTCCGACATCGTCGGTTACGCCGATGAATTGAATCTGGTCGGACACTTTGACCGCGATTTCAAGTTCTGCCGGCACCCTCAGAAAACTTCTGCGTTGGACTTGCGTAATCGCTTCGGGTTCTGGCTTGTGAAGCTCCACCAAGCGAATGACATCTTCCCGATAGCCGGTGACAGACGTGGTGAAGTAATGCTTCACGCCGCCTTGACCGACATAATAAGCGTTTAGCTCGTCGCCGTAATACAGCTTCTTAAGTCTGCCCGTCTGCTCATTCATCGGTATTTCAATCACAATGGAAAGATCCGTCACATCGGCAATTCTGGATCTGTACTCGATTTTGGATTCTTCATCGTCGATACTGTTTACTTGTATATGTAAAATTTGGTTAACCTTGGGCAGCAATTCCTGCACCTCCGAAACATAATATGACATAATTATACCACGCCCCTCTCATTTGAATAGCAAAAAAAAAGAAGCAGGCTCCAAACCCGCTTCTCTTCCTGGCTTTATTTTGCCGCTCCGGCGGCTGCTTCCGCTTGATCCGGGCGAATCGTCTCGATTTTCTCCTCGATGCCCAAATCGCTATTGACATACACCCGGTACATCCGATTGTTCATTTTCCCGATAAATTCGTGGCAGAGTACCTCTTCATCCAGCTCATTTTTAATGATAGCCAACGTTTCACCCGTTACTTTCATATTCGGACTTAGCTGCTTGCGCGCTTCGGCCGCCGTAATTTTGGGCTGTCCGATCTTGCGCTGTACTTGGCCGTAAATATAATCGCCTGCTTGAAGACCAACCACTTCCAACGTGTCCAGAGCAACCTTAACGCTGATTTGCTGCGGATAAACGATAACGTCCTTGTCGCGTTTGGCGAAAATGATATTTGCGATGTTTTGATACTGGTCATAACTGACGGCGCTCATATCTTTATATTCATGTTGATCCAAAAACTCATTGGCGATATCCCGCGCTTGCCGGAGATCGAATTTCGCCGTTTGGACATCCCGCGGTTTCATAAAATAAATCAATTGGCCGCCTTTTTTCGTATAGTCCATCTGCACCTGATCGGCGCCGCCTTTGCCCCCTGGAATGATCACGCTATAGCTTTGATTTTCGGGCGCATTGCCGCCGTTTTCTACAACCTGCAAATTCGAGGCATCGCTTTGTCCCAGAAATTGAGCGGCTTTTTGCTTAATTTGATCGGCGGTCATGTCATTGCCTGACAGCATGCTAATCTTATTTTTAGACAATGAACTCATGCTGCCCGGGCCCCAATTCAACTCTTCATAGGCGCCTACTTTTTTGTCCACGGAGGAGAAGCCGTCGATAATAGCGTTGTCGTGCTGTTCTTTTTCCGAAGCCAAAGCCAGCTCAACGTCCATCCATCGCAAATTGTTCGTCATTACCTTGTCCTGAACACCCCTGATTTCCTTCGTAATTTCTGCAGAGTGATCGTAAAGCGCGCTTAGCGTTTTCAATTCGCTTTCCGTCAACGGCTGTTTGGCCATGTCGCGAACGGACATCCGGTACGAATAATTAGCCATGTTCGCTAAGAAATCCCCTGTTTTATTAAATGGCAGCATCGTTAACGGAAGCTGTGTGATGTCGCTTTGCGCCTGACTGGTCAGCCGCCACACATTCACCAGCCCTTTCCGGTAGGAAGGTTCCGATACGCTGTTTACAGCTAGTGTGTTTCCAAGCTCCGTATGCAGCTTATCCATATGGAAAGAAAGATCGTGGAACGCCCGCTGGTATTGGTTCTCCGCTTTGATCAAAATCGTATTTTTCTCCTGATGCTCCAAATATCCCCAAACCGAGGCGCCGATCAAGGCAAGCAAAAGAAAAGGAAACATGACAATACTCAATCTTTTATACACGTGAATACTCCTTTCATTCCCTAAACTTGCGCTTAGTTTCTGCTCGGAAAGACAGGTTTATACAAGATTGACAACAAAAAGAGGCCTATTCTTAAAGAATGGCCCCTCGTTATTCCTCGGTCTCTATTTCAAAATCATGCTCGTTACTGCAAATGCATTGCCTAAACCCTGTTTCAATTTTGCCTTTTTCTTTTTTGCCTTTCAGCACGAACTTCTCTCCGCACTGCCGGCAGCGAATCTTCACTTTCACTCGTGTTATGGACATGTACACCCTCCCGGTAGTTCTAAGCTTATCAGGCCAGGAACGCCATCTATACTGTCCAGTATTGCCAAATTAACTCATTTTAATCTTATCTTCCGCTGCCGCAACCCGCAGCGGAGAATGCGCGTTCGCACGGTCAACCCGCCAAATCGTCCGAATCCAGAGGAATGTCATGACCGGGATCATGACCCATATCCAATTCGTTTTAAAAATAAGCAAAATGTAGTCGAACAATCCATGCCAGAAAATCGGGAGCAGGAGCGAGTACCAGAGATACTTCTGCATTTTGTTCGGTACGAACTTGGCTTTTCCCATATAATACCCCATCATGACGCCGAAGAGGGCATGCGCCGATACCGGCAGCAGAGCACGGATCATGAGGGCGGTGAAAGAACTTGCATTCAGGAAAGCGTAGATGATATTTTCTAATGTCGCAAAACCCAAGCTTACCGCAACCGCATAGACAATCCCGTCATACGGCTCATCAAAGGCTGGATGCCTCAATATTAAATGATACAGAACGAACCATTTCAGGAACTCCTCAATACCGCCCGACAGAAAAAAGGAAGTGATGAAAGTTCCCTCGCCCAGTTCTTGAACTAAGGCGTTCTGAAGCACCATCGTGGGGTATACGAGCAGCACACCGAACAAGAACATGCGGATGACCAAATGGATCGGTTCCGTTTCGTATCTGTCCTTTAAATAAAAGTAGGCAAGCAGTGAGAGTCCTGGGGCTACGGCTGCAAGAACAATCGGCAATATTTGCAAATGCGGCTCCCCCTTTTGGCGATAAATCATGAAATATCGTCAGATACTTTCATGTCATCTTACATTATAGACATTTTCAAACAACTTATCTATGATTTATTCGGTGAACAGACGGCATCATGATGGAAGGCTAGTCTAATATTCCCTTACATGGGTTATGGCGCTCCAACCGGAGTTCGATGCCTCACAACGCTTCGGACACAGCGGCCGTTATCTTCGCGAAATGCGAAGTGTTTCTATGATATCGGACAGCAGAATCCTTATTTGCCGATTTGGAGGCGAAACCAGTCCCCAGGCGGGCAAATAACAGCACCGGTGTCCGTTACATGGTCGAAGAAGCCTTTTCCATCGAATAAGGGCTTCTCTGTCTGTAAGCTTGGGCAAAGACTAGGCTGACGCCCAAAATGCGGGAACTCCATTCCCTTATTTAAGCCATAAAAAAAGCATCAACAAAAACGATTGTTTTTGTTAATGCTTGTTTCATTCAACAACAGAAAGCGAAGAAGATGTCCTTTTATTTAAAGTGCTGACACAGCACTTTTACCGCGTCGTCGGCAATAATCGTCTTCCCATATTCCTCAAGCACCGCTTGTGTTACGGAAGCAGCTTCTCCGAACTCGGACAGAACCGCGATTAACGCTTGGTACTTCGTATCTTCAAGGTCAACAGGTTCTAGTTGCAAAATATATTTCCCTTTGTACGAATAAAGGGTGCCGCCTTCTATGAGAAGCGGATTAATTACTTTAGAGAGACGCAGCAGGTCTTCAAAATCTCGGAACGCATAGGAGACTAAATCGCTTTGTTCAAGCGTAACTTCCATCTCGTAGACCTCTTCAGCTTCATGATCGTCATATGCATCTGAATTCGCATACAAATCAAGCTTTCCTCTGGTTACAATAACAACCATTCCTTGTGCCGGCAGTGCAAACACTTCGACAGCAAGAGGGCCGGACGGGTCAAATCCGAGCTCTGAATATGCTTGATCCATCATTTCGCTGAATAAATCGTGTACTTTGGGGATTTCTCTCCACATGTCGTCCTTTTGAATACCGCGTTCAGTTAAGTCATCGAATGTTAGGAAAATCCGTATCTTATCCTGACTTAAGCGTTCTATTTTCATGATAGGATCCTCCTTTGAGCTTCCCTGCCGGAAAGCTTGCATCGAAAGCATGGTCATCTTATTAAAACAGAATATGAT
>NZ_JBYTBS010000065.1:0-39097 GCF_058789495.1 Paenibacillus sp. FW126-R14
GAATACATCAAGGAACATAACTTGAAATATATATTTTTTGAAGAGCTTGTTTCCGATAAGTTGGCAAAAACGTTAGCTAAAGACGCTAAAGTGGACACGATGGTGCTGAATCCGCTTGAAGGATTGACGGAAGAGCAAGTGAAGGCAGGGGAGAATTATATTTCGATTATGGATAAAAATTTGAAAAATTTAGTGATTGCCTTACAATAAGATGAGCATGTCCATTCCAGGAGTCAGGAGTCTAAACATGGAAATCAGCCAAAAAGATTTTTGCCACCGCAGTATTGTGTCCATTGATCATGTTTCGTTTTCTTATGAACATAAGAAAGTTATAGATCAGCTTCGTTTCGATGTGCTTGAACGAGATTTTGTGGGTGTCATTGGCTCCAATGGCGCCGGCAAAACAACGCTGCTCAAAATGCTCGTCGGACTGCTGAAGCCGACAGACGGTGAGATCAGGTTGTTTGACAGCCCGCTCAGCCAGTTCAAGGATTGGGAACGTATTGGCTACGTCCCGCAAAAAAATGCGTTCAACCCGCTTTTCCCTGCGACAGTTCGGGAAATTGTTTTATCCGGGATGTACTCGAAGAAGCGGATCTACCGCCGGCTGTCCAAAGCCGAGCTGCAAAAAGCCGAAGACGCGATGCTGGCCATGCGCATCGAGGACTTGGCTGACCGCAAAATCGGTCAGCTGTCCGGTGGACAGCAGCAGCGCGCTTTCCTCGCGCGCGCGATTGTGAATAATCCGGAGCTGCTCATATTGGATGAGCCGACCGTGGGGATCGATGCGGAGACGCAGATCGGATTTTTCCGGATGATCCGTCACATGCATCAGCATCATCATATGACTTTCATCATGGTGTCCCATGATATGGACATGATGCAGTCTTACTTAGGTACAGAGCCGCAGCAGGTGAGCGGCGGCATTAAGTTTTATGTGAAGCATACCCATGATCCCGAGGATTGCCGGGAAACGAATTTGACACATTCGATCGGCCAGATTCGCGAGATGATCGGAGTTCAGTAAGGAGCGGGCATTTTGGACATATTCACGGAGTATTTTTTTCAACGCGCTTTAATCGGCGGCATACTGATCGGGCTCACAGCGCCGCTTATGGGCGTTTTTCTTGTCCTTCGGCGCTTGTCGATGATCGGGGATACATTAGCCCACGTTTCAATTGCAGGAGTCGCCCTTGGCTTTCTCATTAACGTGTACCCGTTAGGGGTAGGACTTGTCTTTGCTCTGCTTGCTTCGTTCGCTATCGAACGTCTGCGCAAGGCGTACAAAACCTACGCGGAGCTTTCGATAGCCATCATCATGTCAGGCGGCGTCGCGCTGGCTACGATTCTTTTTACCTTGGGCAAAGGTTTTAATATGAATGTAATGAGCTACTTGTTCGGCAGCATTTATACGCTGGATCAGCAAGATCTTTGGGTTGTTCTCGGGGTATCTGTTCTTGTCGTCGGTGTCATTGCCATTCATTTCAAAGAGTTCTTTCTTATGTTCTTCGATGAGGATGCAGCCAGTGTAAGTGGACTTCCGCTTAAATATTATAATATGATGATTACGATGCTGACTGCGTTAGTCATTTCCGTTGCGATTAAAATTGTGGGAGCACTGCTAGTTTCCTCCTTGTTGACTATTCCTGTCGCATGCAGTTTGTTAATTGCCAGAAGCTTTAAGAATTCGGTTATTTTGGCTGTTATTTTTTCGGAAATTGCTGTTATTATCGGGCTAGTTGTTGCTGGAGTTTGGGATCTCGCGCCGGGCGGGACGGTCGTGTTGACGCTCATCGCTATGCTGATCGGGATTATTTTAAAAAGAGGATTGAGGATTTAACATGGACTCTGTCAATTTATGGATCGCTTTATGGGCGGGGATCGCTTCGTTCATCTCGCCATGCTGTTTGCCATTATATCCTTCTTATCTTTCCTACATAACGGGAATATCCGTAAGTGAATTGAAATCCGGTGAGACTTCTTCACAAGTGCGCCGTCAAACGATGCTGCATACGTTAAGTTTTATCGTTGGATTTTCGATCATTTTTTATGCGTTGGGATTAACCGCAGGGTTTCTCGGCAATTTTTTCATCGATTACCGGGATTTGCTTCGGCAAATTGCAGCACTCTTGATTTTTATAATGGGGCTGTTCCTGTTAGGTATTTTTCAACCGCAATGGCTAATGAGAGAGCGCAAGCTTCAGATTAAGTTTCGTCCGGCGGGCTATTTAGGCTCTGTGCTCGTTGGGATGGGGTTTGCAGCAGGTTGGTCACCTTGCGTAGGGCCGATCTTATCGGCAATTCTTGCATTGGCCACAACGGAACCCGGCACTTGGTTTCAGTTAACGACTGCTTATTCGTTAGGCTTTGCGATTCCTTTTTTTGTGCTATCTTTTTTTATCGGCTCAACAAAATGGATTTTGCGCTATTCCAATCTCATTATGAAAATAGGGGGAGGGTTAATGGTCGTGATTGCCATTCTGCTTTATACAGGCAAAATGACGCAAATCACATTATGGCTGAATACCATTACCCCGGATTGGTTGAAGTTTTAATTAAGTAAAATACTCGATTTTGGCCTGAGGGAATTTGTCAAAGATTTGTTCTGTGATAAATTCCCTCAGCTGGTTTGCTTGCTCATCTTGGTAAACGTATTTTCCTTGGCCCCAACGTCCCCATTTGTATTTTCGTTTTTCTTCATCCATTTCAAGTTTCGTTTTCGGATATCTTTTTTCGATGACGTTTTTTGCCGTTCGTGTAAACCGGTGCTGAATCATCTCAAAAGTTAAGTCTTGGGTAGCCTCCGCCGGGAGTTCTTTGTGCAGGCGTTCCAAAAGCGTCGCATAGCCTTCCTCCCAGCCCTCATGCCAAATAATAGGGGCGATGATAAATCCGAGCGGATAGCCGGCTTTGGCCACCTTTCCTGCGGCTTCAATTCTCTCGTGAAACTTGGAAGTACCTGGTTCGAAATTTTTAATGACATAATCCGCGTTTACACTAAAGCGAAACCGGGTGTGTTTGTTATGTTTGGCATCGAGCAGTGGTTCTACATGATGGTATTTCGTGACAAAACGCAGCCGTCCATGCTCTTGCTGTCCCATAAATTCAATGAGCTGCTTTAAGGAGCCTGAGATATGCTCCAATCCTACGGGATCGGACGTACAAGCGGCTTCAAACCGGGTGATTTCCGGGACACGTTCGTCGATATACTTTTGAGCGGCACCAAGAATATCGTCCATATTGACGTATACGCGAATATACGGCTTTGCTCCCAAGGTTGTTTGGAGATAGCAGTAGTGACAATGGCCCATGCAGCCGGTTGCAATGGGGATCGCATATTCGGCAGATGGTTTGGAAGTGTCGAATTTCAATGTTTTGCGAATGCCGACAACCAATGTTCGTTTGGCAATTCGATATTTTTCAAGTTCCGAATCGCCGGGCAAATCACGGATTTGATTGTGCGAGGTCGTCATATGAATCTCCAGGCCTTGCTGCTTGGCCCATTCATAGATTTTTTGACCTTTCGAATAATTCATCGCATCGGGTTCAAAATAAACAAGCTCTGGTACGAACACTGTTGTACCGGGGACAGGTCTGGTCAGTATTTCTGTTGACATGGAAGGCTCCTTTCAACGGATCAGGATCATCATCGTTTCTGCCTTTTAGTGTGCCAAAGCAAAGTGGAGATCAACCATGGGATATTTGACCGGATCGAGGTAGATGGATTATGATAGGTAAGCAAGTAGACAGGAAATAACGGAAAAGCAGGGGGAAATAAAGCAATGGCTACACCAAGCATGGAAGACTATCTGGAGAGAATATATAAGCTCATAGACGAGAAAGGTTACGCTCGTGTCTCCGACATTGCTGAAGGGCTGGAAGTGCATCCCTCCTCCGTGACGAAAATGATTCAAAAGCTCGATAAAGACAATTATCTGATCTATGAGAAGTACCGCGGACTTATGTTAACTCCAAAAGGCAAAAAAATGGGCAAACGATTAGTTGACCGTCATCAATTGCTAGAAAATTTCTTAACCGTTATAGGCGTCCAAGAGGACAATATATATAAGGATGTTGAGGGAATCGAGCATCATTTAAGCTGGGATTCCATTACATGCATTGAGACTTTGGTAGAGTATTTCCGCAGGGAACCGAATCGGATTGACGAACTGATGAACGTTCGTAAAGAATTGGAAGCAGACAATTAGGCAGAGGCCGCTATTCGCGGTTCTCTGTTTTTTTGCATAGAAACAAACTCCCTCCGCATACATAACAAAGTAAGCCCTGTTGTTTGAAATCGGGGAGGGGGGCCAATCATGTTAATCAACGGCGTGTTTGAAGGCGGAGGCGTGAAAGGCATTGCGCTTGCCGGCGGTGTAAGTGCAGCGATGGATTTGGGGTATGAATTCAATCAAGTCGCAGGTACAAGCTCTGGGTCCATCGTAGCGGCTTTTTTGGCTGCGGGATATACCGGAGAAGAGATGAGGGAATTGATCTTAAGAGCTCCTTTTAAATCGTTTATGCAGCGCTCACCCATCTTTAATACCAAAATCATCGGACCTGCTGCGCGGCTGCTGATCAAAAAAGGCTTGTACTCCGGCGAAGCGCTGGAGCATTGGGTAAACTGGCAGCTGGCTCTCAAGGGCATTCGCAATTTTGGTGACCTGAAGCATAACCAGCTGCGCATTATCGCATCCGATATTACGCAGGGGAAGCTCCTTATTTTGCCTGAAGATATTGCGCAGTACGGGATTGATCCCAAGAGGTTCTCCATTGCCAAAGCGGTTCGCATGAGCACGAGCATTCCATACTTTTTTGATCCGGTCATGATTCGCCGCCAATTAAAAAGCTCTGGAAAGGCGACGCCTTTCACAGAGCAGTTTTATTATATCGTAGATGGCGGACTGTTAAGCAACTACCCCTTATGGGTATTCGATCAGAATACGACTCGCGACGAGATCGTTCCTGTCATCGGCTTCCAATTAGTCGGAAAAACGGAAACGCCTACGCATAAAATCAAGGGGCCAATCACGATGCTTGAAGCTTTATTCGGCACCATGCTTAGTGCGCATGACGAGCGTTACATCGAACAGAAAAACCGGTTCCGGACCGTTAAAATTCCAACTTTGGGGGTTGGGAATACGCAGTTTAACTTGTCTAAGGAACTGAGTTTGTCTCTATACGACTCTGGATACCGGGCTTCCGAAGACTATTTTAATGAATGGTCCGCCAAAACTTATGAAGAAAATTACGAGAAATATGTGCTTCGGGCTCCTACAAAATGAGATCCGGTTCTAGTGATATTTCGGAAAATCATCGGAGTCCGAGTCTTTCGTTCCGTTAATCACGCGAAATTTCGCATTTTTCCTTTTTACTTTGGATGGTCCGCGGCCATACGAAGGCTTTTTCCAACGAGAAGGCGGGAACTTGTATAGAAGAAATATGATCCCTAACACGAGAATCGGAATGAACAAAGTTCGCAAACTTACTAACAATCCAATCGCAATTAAAATCCCGATGGTGATTTCGATCGGCGAAAATCTTCTTCTCATGCCCGTCCCTCCATAATTCTTTTTTCAGCTTCACGCATCCGGTTGAACGAAGCGATCGAAACTTCAACTTGGCTGTCTTCAGGCTCTTTGGTAGTCAGCAGTTGAAGCCACAGGCCAGGGTAACCCAAGTAACGGAGTACCGGCACATCGCGAAGGGAGTTCGTAAATCTCAGTACTTCATAAGACACTCCGATAACGACAGGGAGCAGCAACAGACGCTGCAAGATCCGCTCGACATACCCATCGTAGTGCAGGAACGAGTAAATCACGACACCGATCAACACGGTAAAAACAATGAAGCTGCTGCCGCAACGATAATGCAATGTGTTGAATTTCTGTACGTTGCTGACGGTAAGCTCCACGCCCGCTTCATAGGCGCTGATGACTTTATGCTCAGCTCCGTGATACTGGAACAGTCTGCGAATCATAGGTGTTAGGGATATGAAATAAATATATCCGACTAGCAAAATGATTTTGATAACACCTTCTATAAGATTATGAAGAATTTGATTGCTAAATACATTTTGGAATAAAAACTGTTCAATGACCGCCGGAACCAGGGTGAACACGAACTTTCCAAAAAGAAACGAGATCACACCCACAACCGCCACACCGAGAATCATTGAAATATTCGAGAAGAAGCCCGGCTTCTCGTCTTTCTTGGCTGAAGCGTCATCCTCACCTTCTTGTTCAGCGAAGGATTCCGCGGAGAAATTAAGATGCTGCGCACCTTTGGCACTGGATTCTATAATGCCGACAATTCCTCTGATGAACGGAATTTTCTTGAGCTTTTGGACCCAAGGAATATCTTTCTTCGGTACCTCTAAGAAATCAAGTGAGCCATCTTTCTTGCGCACGGCGGTTACATGCACGTTTCTTCCTGCGAACATGACGCCCTCAATGACGGCTTGTCCACCATATATACTGTTTTGTTCTGCCATGGGATCCACCTTCTTATCCTTCTCGAATTCGGTTTTTGTACTTTCTTATTGTAACGGATTCAGGGTTTGAATGCTACCGATAACGGAAGAACATACTATTCTTGCCTGTGAATTACTTGCAATAGCTGCGAAAGAAAGGAAGGATATGCCTGATGTGTGAGAAACAAACGGAGGAAATCAAAACAAATCGCTGGCTTTATGTCCTATACATTGGTTTCTTTGCCGGATTCATCTGGGGAGCGCTGAAAATTGTAGAGCATTATTTAAAATTCACGAAAATTGTGGTCGGTTTTCTTGTGGAACCGTTTTTCAAACACGATTTCCTAGTGACGTGGCAGGGCGTGCTGATTGGTTGGGGATTTTTCACGATATTCTCCATTTTCGCAGCCTTCATCTATATGGTCACCATGTGGAAATTGCAATCGGCTTGGTGGGGAGTGTTGTATGGGGCGCTTTGGTGGGCTGTGCTGTATTTGTTCATCGGACCGTTAGCCGGCATGACGTATTGGGTCACGGATCTGGACTTGAATTCCATAATCAGCGATTTCTGTTTATTCTTGCTTTGGGGAATGTTTATCGGTTATTCCATCGCCATTGAATATACGAATACGAGAACGAGACAACCTATACACAAGACATGAAAGTTATGGTAAAATATCAAAGGTTAAATAGGCAGGTGAGTCTGTGCGACTGAAAAATGCTGGGGAGTGATTCCTGTTGAAAAAGGTTCTGGTCATTAACGGGCCCAACTTAAATATGCTGGGCATACGTGAACCTGGCGTGTACGGAACGGTTTCCCTTTCGGCGATTATTCAAGGCTTGACTGAATTAGCTGAAGTTCTGTCGGTTGAGATCGAGAGCTTCCAATCGAATCATGAAGGTCAAATTATTGATAAAATTCATGAAGCCTTCGGCACGAAAGATGGCATTCTCATTAATCCGGGCGCATTCACGCACTACAGCTATGCGATCCGCGATGCGTTGGCTTCCGTTCAATTGCCTGCCGTTGAGGTGCATCTGTCGAACATCCATAAGCGCGAGGAGTTCCGTCATCATTCGGTAACCGCGCCTGTAGTGATCGGCCAGATAAGCGGATTCGGCGTACAAAGCTATGAACTGGGTTTAAGGGCATTAATACCTCATATGCAAGGATAAAGGAAGGATTGGTGATTTCGATGCAGGAGAAACGTATTGAACGTCTTCGCAAGGTTATGCAAGAGCAACATTTACCCGCCATACTCATCACGAATGCATATAACCGTACATATGTATCTGGTTTCACCGGTTCCTCCGGCTATGTACTTATTACGTTAGACCGAGCTATTCTTTTGACGGATTTCCGGTATATGACGCAAGCTCCTCAGCAAGCCAAGCATTTTGAAGTGGTGGAGCACGGGGCTAAAGCGATGGAAACCGTGAAAGAACTTTTGCAGAAGCAGGGGATTACACAGCTTGGATTCGAGCAAGGGGATGTGTCTTATGGGAACTTCCTCAGCTACCAGGCAGCATTGCCGGGCATTGAGCTTTTGCCGACGGCCGGACTTCTCGAGGTCATCCGGATGGTCAAGGACGATGCGGAATTGCAAATCATGCAGGAAGCTGCAGATTTGGCAGACCAAACGTTCTCCCACATCCTCTCCTATATCAAGCCTGGCGTAAAGGAATTGGACATTGCGCTTGAGATTGAGATGTTTATCCGCAAAAATGGCGGCACATCAACTTCGTTTGAAACGATCGTTGCTTCCGGCGAACGCTCTGCGCTGCCACACGGCAAGGCAAGCGACCGCGTGCTCCAAATCAACGAATTTGTCAAATTGGATTTTGGAGCGTATTATAAAGGGTATTGCTCTGATATCACAAGAACGGTTATGCTAGGAAAGCCGACGGACAAGCATAAAGAAATTTATGATATCGTTCTGGAAGCTCAACTGAACTGTTTAGCCAATCTTAAACCGGGCATTACCGGCAGAGAAGGCGATGCTTTCGCGCGGGATGTCATCGTGAAGCATGGCTATGGCGATTTCTTCGGTCACGGTACCGGACATGGTTTAGGCATGGAGGTTCATGAATCTCCGCGCTTGTCGAAAACCGAGGATACAATTTTAACTCCTGGTATGGTGGTTACGGTGGAACCCGGCATTTATCTTCCCGGCTTTGGGGGAGTTCGAATTGAGGATGACGCCGTAATTACTGACACCGGCATTAAAATACTTACAAATTCTACAAAAGATTTTCTTATTATTGACTAGCGGAGGGATTCACAAGTGATATCAGTAAATGATTTCAAAACAGGTCTTACGATTGAAGTTGAGCACGATATTTTTACAGTTCTAGATTTCCAACACGTTAAACCAGGCAAAGGCGCTGCATTCGTGCGCTCCAAGCTGAAAAACCTGCGCAACGGCAACACGGTTGAGCGCACATTCCGTGCTGGTGAGAACGTAGGCCGCGCACACATCGACAACCGCGAAATGCAGTACCTTTATGCAAGCGGCGACGAATTTACGTTCATGGATACAGAAACGTTCGATCAATTCAGCCTATCCCGCGAGCAGCTGAAATGGGAATTGAACTTCTTGCTCGAAAACATGAACATCAAAATCTTGAGCTACCAAGGTGAGATTCTTGGGATCAACTTGCCGAAAAGCGTTGATTTGAAAGTTGTAGAAACGGAGCCGGGCGTGAAAGGCAACACAGCGCAAGGCGCACTTAAAGGTGCAAAAGTGGAAACAGGTCTTGTCGTTCAAGTACCTTTGTTCATCAACGAAGGCGATGTACTAACCGTTGACACGGAAGACGGCCGTTATATTTCCCGCGCCTAGTAGAATTTAGGACAAGCCTCTCTGACTTTCACAAGTCAGGGAGTTTTTTTGTTTTAGGTGTGCAATTCTTACCACAAAAGCGCATTTTATGCTATAATATTGAATTGTTATGCACTAGATATGCGTTAGGAGTGGGTCAGCTTTGTCTCTAATAGTGATGAAATTTGGCGGAAGCTCTGTCGGTGATGCGGAGCGAATGAAACGTGTTGCAAAAAGAATCGTTGAGCGAAAACAAGCAGGTCACAGCTGTGTTGTTGTCGTTTCCGCGATGGGAGATACAACGGATGATTTGATCGACCTGTCTAAGCAAATTTACGATGGAGCCCCTCCGGCTCGTGAAATGGATATGCTGTTATCGACAGGAGAGCAGGTTTCCGTAGCCCTTTTGTCGATGGCGATACATAGTTTAGGCGAACAAGCCGTTTCTTACACCGGCTGGCAGAGCGGGATTCGCACGGAAGATGTACACGGTAAAGCGAGAATTAGCGATATTCAGCCGCACCGCGTACTGACTGCCCTAGAAGAAGGCAATGTCGTCATTGTCGCCGGTTTCCAAGGGATGACGGAAGCAGGAGAAATAACGACACTAGGCCGCGGCGGATCCGATACGACGGCTGTAGCGCTTGCTGCCGCTATCCAAGCAGATTTATGCGAGATTTATACCGATGTAGACGGTATTTACTCAACTGATCCGCGCATTGTGAAAGTCGCGAGAAAGCTGAGTGAAATTTCCTACGATGAAATGCTGGAGCTTGCTAATTTGGGAGCTGCTGTTCTTCATCCGCGGGCAGTCGAATATGCCAAAAACTATAACGTTACCTTAGTGGTGCGTTCCAGCTTTACTAACAATGAAGGTACCAACGTGAAGGAGGAAGCAGTGATGGAGCAAGGAATCGTTGTCCGTGGCATCGCGTATGACAAGAATGTGGCAAGAGTGAGTATTCTAGGTGTACCCGAGAAACCGGGTCAACTGGCGAAAGTATTTATGGCGCTTGCCGAGGTTCAAGTCGATGTGGATATCATCGTTCAAAGCGGTGTGATTAATGGATCAGCTGATTTCTCATTCACTACTTCGCTTGCAGATCGCGAGAAAGCATTAAATGCGATTGAATCGATCCGCGGCGAAATCGGCTTCCGCGAAGTAACTTTCGAAGTGAACATGGTGAAAGTGTCCATCGTCGGCGCAGGCATGGTAAGCACGCCAGGCGTTGCCGCTACAATGTTCAAAGTGATTTCCGATCTGGGCATCTCCATTTCGTTGGTCAGCACTTCAGAGATTAAAGTATCCTGTGTTATCGAAAACACGAACTTGACCGAAGTCATCCAATCCCTGCATACAGCCTATGGCTTGGACACTACGGAGCAAGCATTTGTCGGCGGTCCGCAAGATCGCAGATAAGCTCTTGCTTAACTGAATTTATCAGCGATAAAGTAAGCCAGTTTTAATAAAAAAGCTGTAATTCCGGCGGCCATCAAAGGGCCGACCGGAATTCCGCGCATAAAGATGATGCCGAATATGGAACCGATGACAAGACCCACAATTAATTGTGGGTCTATTTTTAGCAGCTCCAAGCCTTTTCCGTTCATATAAGTAGCGATCGCTCCGCCGAGAAGAGCAATAATTCCAGGCCAAGTGGTAAATACGGATACAATGTCTTTCATGGTGATGCGCTCACTGGCGAACGGAACAAGCACGCCAATCGTCAAAAAGAGCAACCCGAGCTCTAAGCCCCTGCGCTCCATCGCAGGGAAAAATCGAACTAACCCGACTAATTTCATCGCAAGCAGCATGCAAGAAGCTGTTGTAATAATTGGAGAACGGCCAATGAGTCCTATAACGATGAGTATAACCAAAAGTATATTACCATTCATAATCAAAACCCCTCGCCCACATAACTTCCATCTTAGTTTATGAGAGGGGCTTGTATTTAGAACGCAGGACGGGCCGGAATGCCAGGCAGCAGCATCATCTGGTCATGTTCAAGGACCGGTACTTGATCGGTGATGTTCGTTTGAGCACAGGCTGCGATATCGCCCTGAAATCCGGTCTTGCACATCTTTTTCCCATTCGTGCAGGAGAGCAGGGTTTCATATAAACGATTTTGAGCTTGCAAATAGCATCCGCGCATGGCCAGCCCGAAATCATTGGTTGCGATATGTTTCTCGCCTAATGCCAATACCAGTTCCTCAAGGATATGCCCGGCACAAAGGCCATCCTCTAAGGAAAAGACGTCTTGCGTACCCGCACATAGAATGACAGTGTCCTTTTTTAACCCAATGGCAGCCTCTGCGCAAGCTTTGCTGTTGAGGAAGGCGCCTGCCAGCACGCGATCGGCTTTCACCGCTTTTTGGATGCCTCTGGTGCCGTTCGTGGTCGTCAGGATGATACGCCTGCCCAGAACGGCTTCTTTGCTAAATTCCAATGGCGAATTTCCCAAATCAAAGCCGGAAATTTTCTTGCAAAACCGCTCCCCAGCAAGCAGATCCCCCTCACGGTACAGCTCTTTGGCTTTCAGAACGGTTTCCACAGGAATAATGGCTTTGCAGCCGTTAATCAATGCGGTGATGATCGTGCTAGTTGCACGGATCACATCAACGACTATGACGGTTTTGTGAAGAAAATCGTCACTTCTCGCTTCGCCGATGTTAGCGACTACCTCGATATGCATGTTCTATTCCTTTCTGGTACCTAAGGACAACGTATCGGAGCGCAGTCCTCTGCGCAAGGCTTCCAGGGCAATGAGCTCATCCGGCGAAATATTGCCCAAATGGATGTCTGATCCGAGCAAGCTAATCAAATGCACCTGTTGACTTTTGAGAGGCGCTTCCCAGAGAAGCTGCTGCCCGGATACGGCGGAAAGCACTTGCCCCACTTCCTCGTCCTTGCATTTCCCCTTATGATCAAAAATCCCAACCCCCATGCCGGATTCACGAGCCTCAATGGTGACTAAGGCAGCCCCAAATTCGGTGTCCAGCAAGACGGTTTCGATTAATTCCTCCAATTCAATGGCGGAACCCCAGCCCTTTTTTCCATATTCGGTGATGACGACCAACCCTTCTTCTCTGCCTCGCATAATCAGCTCATTTCTAAGCTTGCGGTCGAAATCGATCGTTCCGTTGGATATTTCAATCCCGTTAAATCCGAGTGCAACGATCATATCGAAATAGGAATCCACCGCGTTCTGTGTGATGGCAACTTCGAGAAAGGTGCCACCCGGATAAATGCATATCCCGTTTTCTTTGGCTGAGTTAATTTTCGTTTTCAATACGTGCTGCGGATAAAGAGGAGATGTGCCGAAGCCCAGTTTGATCATGTCCAAATGGCTGCTGCCGATGCTTAGCATATCCTGAAATGCGTTAGGCCCTAAGCCTTTATCCATCACCATCGTTTTCCCCAGCGTCCTTGGTTTGGCCTGCCTTTGTCTTGTGGGGTCGGCCAGAACGGGGTTCCAGTTCAAATAAGAAGTCACTTCCATCTGTATTTCTCCTCACTGTCCTTTGAAGGATCAATTATGAGACAGCATATGCATCTGGGCAAATGGTGGTGCCCACGATGCCTAAAATCAGACGAGCCTGCATAAGGTAGGGTAAAAAGAGTGAGCTGCCGTTGAACCGCGCTGAGCATTAAAGTTACGCTAGAGCGCTTCGCAATTTTATAAAAACCTCCAGGACTCCATTGCAAATCTGTTCCTCGAATTGAATTGGCCTTCGGATGGTAGGAACAGATTTGCAAAAGTCGCTCTTCCGGCTTTTTATAAAATCGCTACGCGAACTGCTTTGGCGCGGTTCAAAAGAGCTGTTTCTTTTTAAGGGAGGAATAGAAATGTTGAACAAGATTGTCCTGACGATGGCGTCGCTGAGGATGATGTCGGGCAGTATGGAGATCATTGCGGCTATCGTGATGCTGAGACTGGCGACGGTGGAGAAAGCGCTGCTAGTGAACTCTACGCTCGCTCTAGTAGGTCCTCTAGTACTACTAGCTACAACGACGATCGGTTTAGTAGGGATCGCAGAGAAACTATCTTACAGCAAGCTGCTCTGGGTGATTGCGGGAGTAAGCTGTTTATTCATTGGTATTTTAAAAAAGTAAGGTCATATTTCTTTCTATCAAGCATAGAAATGAGTATAGAAGACTGGACAACTTGGAGGGATGTCTCTCTATGCACGAGACGATTATGCACATTCTCCCCCAGACGCTCCGGATTCTGCTCTCCGGTTTGCCGCCGGACGTACAAGCTAACCTGGAGGAAATCAGGGTGAGAGAGTCAAGGCCCTTCGAGCTGAGCTGGAGCGACGGGTACGCGTTCCTTGATGAAAGAGGCCAATTGGTGTCGCAGGAAGAGCGGGCGTACAAGCCGACCCGGCAGGATTGCGTTACTTTGCTGGAGATGCTCACGAATCATTCGATGTACACCCATGAGGAAGAGCTTCGGCGGGGTTTTATTACGATAGCCGGCGGCCATCGTGTGGGACTAGCCGGGCGTACGGTGCTGGATCAAGGCGGTGTCAAGCAAATTCGCGATGTCAGCTCCTTCAATATCCGGATTGCCCGCGAAATTCAAGGGGTAGGCAAGCAGGTGCTGCCACACTTGTTCGACCCTATTCTGCGAAGTGTCCATCACACGCTCGTGATTTCTCCGCCCCAGCAAGGCAAGACAACGCTGATTCGCGATTTGACCAGGCTAATCAGCCGCGGGGAGTGGGGGGCGAACGCGATTGGCACGACGGGCAAGAAGGTAGGCGTCGTCGACGAACGCTCGGAGCTGGCGGCATGTGTCAAAGGGGTGCCCAGATTTGATCTGGGGCCAAGAACAGACGTCATGGACGGTTGTCCGAAAGCCGAAGGCATGATGATGATGATCCGCTCCTTATCTCCGGATGTGCTCGTCGTCGATGAAATCGGGCGGCCTGAAGATGCGGCAGCGATCCATGAGGCCGTTCATACCGGGATCCGCATCGTTGCGACTGCACATGGCGCCGACTATGAGGACGTCCGCATGAGACCGGTGCTGAAGCAGCTTTTGGAAGAGGGTGTGTTTACGAGATATGTCATCCTGCATCGAAGAAAAGGTGCGCCGTCTGCCTGCCGGGTACTGGATCGGCATGGCAAGCCATTGGAACTCAATCCTGTACGCAAAGGATGATGAAAGATGCTGAAATTCGTTGGCGGGGTGCTCATTATCGGTGCGGCCACCTTGTATGGCTTTCTGAAGGCTGCTCATTATGTTAGGCGCCCTAAGCAGATCCGATTGTTGATCTCTGCGCTGGGCCGCATGGAGACTGAAATCACTTACGCTCTTACACCGCTGCCAGAGGCGCTCTCTTCGCTTGGCAAGCAGGTGGCTGAACCGCTCTCCTCCTTGTTCCGGCTGACGTCAGAAAGGTTGTCGGCGAATGACGGGACCACTACGAAAGAGATTTGGCATCGGAGTGTAAAAGATGTCTGGGCAAGAACTTCGATGAAGCAGCCGGAAGAAGAAGTTGTGCTGCAGTTGGGATCTGTTCTTGGAATGACGGATCGCAGCGATCAAATCAAGCATCTGCGGCTCGCTATTTCCCAGCTACAGGCCGAAGAAAACGAGTCCAGGGATGAGCAGCGGCGCTACGAAAAAATGTGGAAAAGCCTGGGCGTCCTTATCGGAGCATTAATCGTAATTTTGATGTATTAAGGGGAGCAAGGGACCAGTCGGATGACGGAAATTCCTTGTCAATAGAGTGAGGTGCCTGGAATGAACGTAGATGTGAATGCCATTTTCCAGATCGCCGGCATCGGCATCATCATCGCGATGATCCATTCGGTGCTCAAGCAAATGGGGAAAGAGGATATGGCACACTGGGTCACGGTCATCGGCTTCGTGGTCGTGCTTTTCATGGTCGTCTCCATGCTCGATCATTTATTTAAAGAAATCAAAACGATCTTCCTATTCCAATGAGGTGCGCCGTATGGAAATCATCCAGATTGTAGGCCTGGGGCTCATCGTTACGATACTTACTCTCATTATCAAAGAGCAGAAACCCATGTTTGCGTTCTTGCTGGCCGCATTTACGGGCATCCTGATTTTCTTGTTTCTGATCGGCAAAATCTCCAGTGTCATCCAGGTGCTAGAAGATTTAGCGCAAAAATCGAATATCAACATGGTGTTTCTCAAAACGATTCTGAAAATTATCGGCGTCGCCTACATTGCCGAGTTCGGTGCGCAAATCGTGCGCGATGCCGGACAAGAATCCATCGCCTCCAAGATCGAACTCTCTGGGAAAGTGCTCATTATGGTGATGGCGATCCCGATTATTACCGTCATCATCGAGACCGTCGTTAAGCTGCTCCCGGCTTAGACGATGCATGGAGGAGTGACAGAAATGAACCTGCCCTATTCGCAGCAAACACTGAACAACCGCTGGATCATCCTATTCATCATAACCATCGCATTATGGCTTGGAATGACGAGTTTTACGGCCGCTGAGTCACCGACAGACGCAATCATCAGGGAACAAGCGAATCACTTGAACACGCAGCCTGTCGAGCAATATTGGGATAAGCTCATGAAGGATTACGGCGGTTACTTCCCGGAAAGCAAGACCCCAACCTTCATGGAACTGCTCCTGGGCACGAAGGGCATTAGCATGAAAAGCATTTTTAAAGGACTTCTAAGCTATGTGTTTCACGAAATCATCATTAACGGAAAGCTGCTCGCTTCGATCGTTATTCTGACGATTTTCAGCATGATTCTCGAAACGCTGCAAAGCTCTTTTGAAAGAAATACGGTCAGCAAACTGGGCTACTCCATTACGTATATGGTTCTTATCATCATTGCGATCAACTCCTTCAGCATTGCCATCGGATATGCCAAAACAGCCATCTCGTCGATGATACAATTCATGATCGCGATTATGCCGCTGCTGTTAACGCTTTTAGCTTCCATGGGCAATGTGACTTCGGTAGCGATTCTGCATCCGCTGATTGTTTTCATGATTCATTCGGTAGGCACAGCCATTTATGTCTTTGTGTTCCCGCTGTTGTTCTTTTCGGCAATCCTGCATATCGTTAGCTCGCTCAGCGATAAATATAAAGTCACTCAGCTTGCGAACCTGCTGCGTACGGTAAGTCTTAGCATGCTCGGGATATTCGTCACCGTATTTCTCGGCGTGATTTCCATTCAAGGAACTGCTGGCGCGGTTAGAGACGGAGTCGCCATTCGAACAGCCAAGTATATCACCGGGAACTTTGTTCCTGTGGTGGGAAGGCTATTCTCCGATGCTACGGAGACGGTCATAGGCGCATCCTTGCTAGTAAAAAATGCCATCGGGCTTGTTGGCGTCGTCATTCTGATCATGCTGTGCGCATTCCCGGCGATCAAAATTTTGACCTTGGCCTTCATCTATAATTTATCCGCAGCCGTTATGCAGCCCTTGGGAGACAGCCCGATCATCGCTTGCCTGCAAACAATCGGAAAAAGCTTGATTTATGTTTTTGCCGCTTTGGCTGTTGTCAGTTTAATGTTCTTTCTGGCTCTGACGATCATGATTACGATCAGCAATGTCTCGGTGATGATGCGGTGAAAGGAGATTCGCTATGGATTGGTTAGCCGGATGGCTGAAAACGGTCATCATGGTCATTATGCTGGCCACTTTCGTTGATCTTCTGCTCCCCAGCAACACCATGCAGCGGTATGTCAAAACGGTGATGAGTTTGTTCATTTTACTCACGCTTTTAACGCCTGTCTTGCAGCTCTTTCAAGAAAATTGGGATGTGGATAAATTGCTCAGTCAAGCGGAGAAGCAGCAGAACGACAAGACGATGCTGGCTAGCGGAAGCGGTGAAAGTCCATGGATGAAATCGCTTGATGTGATTACGAAGGATGCTCAGAAGCTTCAAGCGGCAGGCCAAAAGCAATCGCAGCAGATGATCCAGACGCAGCTCGCCGGAATGATGAAAGAGGATATACAGAAGCAGACTGACCTTACCGTCCAAGACGTTCAGGTAGCTGCACAAATTGACAATAACGGGAAGCCTGCGATTGTGAAAGTCAGGGTCACCCTTGATGTTATAGAAGCGAAGAGCAAGTCTAAGCCGGCTGACGGCGCCAAAAGCATAGCGGTTATGGAACCGGTCAAGCCCATAGACCCCATCAGGATTAAGGCAACTGAGAAGGAATCGACAACTTCATCGCCTCTGGCATCAGAGCCATTCGAGGGGGAGGTTGAGCGGTTGAAACAGAGCATTACGCGCAATTGGCTTGTTGAACCTGCACACATTGATATCCGAGTAGAGCAAGGAAATGGAAGGATTGCGAGGTGAATCGATGGGAACATTGCTGCAATGGATGGAGCACAAATTCGGCGGAGGTCCGGGAGGGCCTAAACGCAAGAACACGCTCCTCTGGGTCATTATGATAGGACTCATGGGAGCGGCGCTGATGATTATGAATGCCTTTATGACTGTAAAAGAAGTTGATCCCATCACTGCGGGCAGGGCCTCTCCGCCTCCCAGTAAAGAAACATTTCTCGGCAGTACATCCAAGGACAACCCGGGCTTTCACGATTATGAACTGGCGTATCAGTCGCAGCTGAAAGAAATTTTGCAAAAAATCGTTGGCGTTGGCGATGTCGAAGTGCTGGTTACGATTGAATCAACGGAAGAAATGACCGTCGACAAAAATTATAATGACAACCAGCAGATGACGACAGAACGCGACAACGGCGGGGCGACTCGGAATATATCCCAGGTCACGCGAAGCGGAGAAGTGGTGATTTATCAAGTGTCAGGCGATCAGAAGCCGCTTGTGCTCAAATACATTAAGCCGAAGGTTAGAGGGGTTCTCGTTGTCGCCAAAGGCGCCGAGAATCTGACGGTGAAGAAAATGATAACCGAAGCGGTGGAACGTGGACTGGATGTCCCGGTGAATCGCATTTCCATTTTGCCCCGAAAAACAGGGGACTAAATCCAATCAGCAATTAAAATTAAGGAGGAATATACAATGAATGCAAAAAGACAAACAATTTGGCTCGTATCCATGCTTAGCTTAATGGTGGTGCTTTCCGCGTATTACTTGTTCACCGAGGATGTAAATAAGCTGGATCTGGCCTCCACGGCCACGACGAAGCAGTCCCAAGAAGTCAAGATCGATATGACGCAAGCTGACCCCGGAAACGTTGCCAAAACAGACGTAAAATCGACAACCGGCAGCGATGCAAAAGTCGACACAAAAGCTGTGACTCCGCAAAATCCAGCAAAAACAGACGTAAAAACCGACGTGAAAACGAACGCTAACACAGACCCGAAAACAGATGCAAAAACGAATGTGAAAACCGATGTAAAAACGGATGCGAAAACGAATGTGAAAACGGATGATCAAGTTCTGAAGCAAATGGAAGAGCAGGCCAAGACGACTTCGGCCAGCGACTTCTTCACGAATGAGCAAATGAAACAAAGCGAATATTTCGCCAAAGCTTCATCCGATTTGATGGATATTATCATCGATACTAAAAAGTCGCCTGAAGCTGTAGCGAAGGCCACCAACGATTTATCCAAATTGACGGATATTCAAGAAAAAGTTGAAAACTTGCAAGACGTGCTCATGAAAGACTTCCCGCAAGCCATCGTCAATCAAGATGGGAACAAATGGAAAGTGACCGTTCAAAGCGATAAATTGGAGAAAAGTCAAGGCGTGACGATCGTTGATATGGTTGTCAAAGAGCTTGGCGCAGCTCCGGAAAACATCAAGATTCAATACGTGCGTCCTTAGTAAAATCAAGCTGTCCGCCATACTCGGAATGGCACTGGAAAGGGTCCGGACAAAACTGGACTCTTTCCATTTCTTGCGTTTATGGGTATAATACATACGTTGCGGCTGTGAAACCGCATTTTTTACTGGTTCACCAACTTTGAAGGAGTGACAAGAATGTTCAAATTGAGTGAAATCAAAGAGTTAATTAAACTCGTCGATCAATCCTCTTTACAAGAACTTGAAATTGAAAATGAAGGTGCGCGTCTGTCGATTCGCAAGCCGAATAAATCAGAGCCTGTATACGTTGCGGCACCGATTCAACCCACATACGCGCCGATCGGCCAAGCAAGCGTTCCTCAAGCAGCGCCTGCTGCGGCATTGGAAGCTTCCGTGCCTGCGACTGCCGGACATGCTAAGCAAGAGGACTCATCTTTACATAAGATCGTTTCACCGATGGTAGGAACTTTCTATCAGTCTGCTTCCCCTGGCGCTGCTCCTTTCGTAAGCGCAGGCCAGAAAGTCGGCGATAAAACCGTTGTGTGCATCGTCGAAGCTATGAAATTGATGAATGAGATTGAAGCTGAAATCAAAGGTGAAATCGTTGAAGTACTCGTTGAAAACGGCCAGCTCGTTGAGTACGGACAACCTTTATTTTTGGTAAGACCGGAGTAAGTTAGTTAGCTAGGAGGAAAATTAATGAAATTTCATAAAATCCTAATAGCGAACCGGGGAGAAATAGCTGTTCGTATTATTCGGGCTTGCCGTGAGCTCGGCATTTACACCGTGGCTGTTTATTCGGAAGCGGATCGCGATGCGCTGCATGTGCGACTTGCCGACGAAGCCTATTGTATCGGTCCGACGGCGTCCAAGGACAGCTACCTGAACTTCACGAACCTGATGAGTGTTGCTACACTAACAGAATGTGATGCCATTCACCCCGGTTATGGATTTTTAGCAGAAAATGCAGACTTCGCGGAAATTTGCGAAAGCTGCAATATTACGTTCATCGGTCCGTCACCTGACGCCATCAGCCGGATGGGGGACAAAGCGGTTGCCAAGCAAACGATGAAAGAAGCGAAAGTGCCGATCATTCCCGGATCTGACGGGCTGGTTGACCATGTGGAGGACGCGATTGTCATCGCAAGAGATATCGGTTACCCGGTCATCATCAAAGCGACGGCAGGCGGCGGCGGCAAAGGTATTCGGATTGCGGAAAACGAGGAGACGCTCGTCGCGCAAATTACGGCTGCCCAGCAGGAAGCGCAAAATGCTTTCGGCAACGCCGGCATCTATTTGGAAAAATATTTAACAGGCATGAAGCATGTTGAAATTCAAATTTTGGCCGATAAACACGGCAACGTCGTTCATTTGGGCGAGCGTGACTGCTCGGTGCAGCGCCGCAGACAGAAGCTTGTGGAAGAAGCGCCATGTCCGATCCTTACGCCTGAAACGCGTACCGCGATGGGCGAGGCCGCCGTTCGCGCAGCGAAAGCTGTTAATTACTCCGGCGCAGGAACGCTAGAGTTCTTGCTCGGGCCAGACGGCAACTTCTATTTCATGGAAATGAACACAAGAATTCAAGTAGAGCACCCTGTAACGGAAATGATTACGGGCATCGATATTATCCAAGAAATGATTAGCGTTGCAGAAGGCAATCCGTTATCCTTTTCCCAAGACGACGTTCGTATCAACGGATGGGCGATCGAATGCCGTGTCAATGCAGAGGATCCGAACCGGAACTTCATGCCTTCGGCAGGCCAAGTGAAATTCTACTTGCCGCCAGGCGGATTCGGGGTTCGTGTGGATAGCGCGGTTTATCCTGGATACACGATCCCGCCTCACTACGATTCAATGATCGCTAAACTCATTGTTTGGGGAAGTACGCGCGATGAAGCGATTGCCCGCATGAAAAGAGCGCTCACGGAATTTGCGGTCGATGGCGTAAACACAACGATACCGTTCCATTTGAAGCTGCTTGAGCACAAGAAATTTATCAAGGGCGACCATGATATTAAATTCTTGGAAGAGCACGATGTCAATGATGCGGATTCATAGATAACCATTTGTCATATTTTCGGCGAAATGGTATAGTTATAAATTAAAGATGGCTTATCCAAAGCTGATGTTATCAGTAAGCTATACAAACTCTTAGGAGGTGCCACAATGAGCACAATCGCTCCGGATTACGTCAAAACAGACATGGGCAGCATCCAAATTGCCCCCGAAGTTATCGAAATCATTGCCGGTTTGGCAACGGTGGAAGTGCAAGGAGTAGCGGGGATGAGCGGTGGACTTGCTGGCGGCATTGCTGAATTGCTTGGACGCAAGAATTTGTCCAAAGGCGTAAAGGTAGAAGTCGGACAACGTGAAGCAGCCATTGACGTCTCCATCATTATTGAATATGGCAATCGCATTCCGGAGGTTGCTAGCGGCATCCAACAAAATGTGAAGCACGCAATCGAATCAATGACAGGACTCAGCGTCGTTGAAGTGAATGTTCATATTCATGATGTTCATTTTAAACAGGCAGATAAACCGGTTGAAGAAGAAACAGCAACTGCTGGTCGAGTGAAATAAGGCGGAATTGCTGCATCCATATGGATCATTGAAACCCCCTACAGCATGCAGGGGGTTTCCTCTAACTATAGGAAGGGGACAAGCTTACGTGGGTAAAATTGTGGACAGGCTCTTGCTGCTTCTCTATAGCCTAATTATTTTCGTTGTATCTATCCTAGTATTGTTCACAGCATCGAGCTGGATTCCATTTGAACAGTCCGGTCAAACGTTACATAATTTCTATTACGAGAAGAACTATGCATATCCGGCCATCGTGATTAGCTTGGTCATGTTGTTAATTTCTGTTCGTTTCCTCGTTCTGACGCTTCGCCGCGGCCGCGCTCAAGCGCCGTCTATCGACCAACGCACGGATTTCGGGGATATTCGCATTTCTATCGAAACCGTTGAGAATTTATCCTTGAAAGCAGCCGGTCGTACGAAAGGCGCCAAAGATTTGCGCGCACGCGTAAGAGTGAATCAATCTGGACTTGAAATTACGATCAGAACCATTGTGGATGGGGAAAGTTCGATTCCTGAACTCACGGAAGAGATGCAAAGCACTGTGAAAAGTTACATAGAAGACATTACCGGCATCCCTGTAGCTTCCGTAACCGTATTCGTAGCAAACATCGTGCAATCAGCCCCAACGTTTAAAAGCCGAGTCGAATAGAGGTGAACCCACTCATGTGGAATGAACTGTGGGAGTCCCATAGGGGCAAAGTGATCGGAGTGGCAGCAGGTATTTTTTTCGGTTTCATTTATTTATTTTTTGGCTTTTGGGATATGCTGATCTTTGCATTCATTGTTCTGCTCGGATTTTATTTCGGCAGCAAATGGGATCGCAAGGAAGGTCTGGTTATGCTTGAAGACATTTGGCGCTATCTCACGCAAAAATGGAGAATGTTTCGCTAAAATCCCTGGTACATCCATGGATTTTTTTGTTTGGATTGGTTCCATTATGACGTATACTAGTAGAAAGAGTTTTGAAGGACGAAGTCAGTTTTGCTAAGCAAAACTCAAAGTCAATGCTTACGAAGTCAGTTTTGCTAAGCAAAACTTTTAGGAGGAACAAAATGAAACGCAGAGTTGCACGAGAAATTGCTGTACAAAGCCTATACCAAATCCAGATGAACGAGGCAACGCCTCAGGAGGCTGTCCAAGTCGCGGTTCACGAAGCGGAAAATGACAATGAATCGCAGCTGGATATTAAAGGCGACAAAATCGATTCGGCTTACATCATGGGGCTGGTTGAAGGAACATACGGCAATAAAGTTGGAATCGATGAGCTTCTTGAGGAATATTTGAAAGGATGGGCGATGGACAGGCTTTCCCGCATTGACCGTGAAGTGCTGCGTTTAGCGGTGTACGAAATGCTTTACAGAGACGATGTTCCGCCTAAAGTTGTCGTGAATGAGGCCATCGATTTGGCCAAGCATTATGGGACGGATGAATCCGGAAAGTTTGTTAACGGCGTTCTTGGGAAAATGATTAAAGAAGTTGAAAACTTGAAAAGCAAAGTTTCTCCAACTTAGTTAGCTCTTTAACGAAGAAAGAAGTTCACCAAATTTTTAGGGGGAAATAGCATGTCTGCACAAGTTATTAATGGAAAAGAATTAGTAAGTTCGATTCGTGAGGAAATTCGCTCGGATGCTGCAGCGCTTACGGCGCAAGGCAACCAACCAGGTCTTGTCGTAGTCATTGTGGGAGAAGACCCGGCTTCGCAAGTTTATGTCAGAAATAAAGCGAAAGCATGCGATGATGTAGGCATTTATTCGGAAGTACACCGTTTGCCTGAATCAACGACTCAACAGGAATTAATTACACTCATTCATAAATTTAATAGCGATAACCGAATTAACGGTATTCTAGTGCAATCCCCCCTTCCTAAACATATCGATGAAGAAGCTGTTGTCGACGAAATCGATCCTCTCAAAGATGTAGACTGCTTCCATCCGGTGAACGTCGGGAATTTGATGATCGGCAAAGACGGAATGAAACCTTGTACGCCTCATGGCGTCATTGAGATTTTGAAACGCACAGGTGTGGAAATTGCCGGCAAACATGCTGTCGTCGTCGGAAGAAGCAACATTGTGGGCAAGCCAATGGCGATGCTGCTGCTGCGTGAGCATGCAACGGTTTCCATCGTTCATTCCCGTACGCCGAATATGGAAGAAATCACGAAGCAAGCCGACATTCTTGTTGTTGCCGTAGGTAAAGCGCATTTAATCAAAGCACAACATGTGAAACCTGGCGCGGTCGTCATCGATGTAGGGATGAACCGTCCTGCTGACGGCAAGCTGACAGGCGATGTCGATTTCGAAGCTGTAAAAGAAATTGCCAGTGCGATTACGCCGGTGCCGGGCTGTGTAGGGCCGATGACGATTACGATGCTGCTTCGCAATACGGTGGATGCTGCAGGCCGCGCCGCCAAAACGAATGTGAGTGTTTAACCGAGTATATGGGTAGAAACGAGACCAAGATCTTTTCCGTCAAGGATTTGAACCGCTATATCAAAATGCTGCTTGAAGGCGATAACCGGCTTCAAGATGTATGGGTGCGCGGGGAGATTTCCAACTTCACGCATCATTCCAGCGGTCATATGTATTTTACACTTAAGGATGCCGATGGCAGACTGAAGAGCATTATGTTCGCCTCGCATAACCAGAGGCTCGGATTTATGCCGAAAGAGGGCACGAAAGTGATCGCCCGCGGCAATATCTCCGTCTATGAGCGGGACGGAGCTTACCAGTTCTATGTGACGGCGATGCAGCCGGACGGCATCGGCAGTCTGTATTTGGCCTTCGAGCAATTGAAAAAGAAGCTCGAAGCGGAAGGACTGTTCGCGGCGGAGCGCAAGAAACCGATTCCCCGGTTTCCGCGCGCGATCGGTGTGATCACCTCCCCGACAGGGGCCGCCATCCGTGATGTCATCATCACGCTGCAGCGGCGCTACCCGTCGGTGCAAATTCTCCTGTACCCCGTACTGGTACAGGGGACAGGGGCGGCGCCTTCGATCGTCAAAGCGAT
The DNA here is from genome assembly GCF_058789495.1 of Paenibacillus sp. FW126-R14. NCBI lineage: Bacteria > Bacillati > Bacillota > Bacilli > Caryophanales > Paenibacillaceae > Paenibacillus > Paenibacillus sp. FW126-R14. The sequence continues at coordinate 24,624 of NZ_JBYTBS010000065.1, forward strand.
CGAAGCGATGAACCGGCTCGGTGAAGCCGACGTGCTCATCGTGGGCCGCGGAGGCGGCTCGCTCGAGGAGCTGTGGGCGTTCAACGAGGAAGCCGTAGCGCGGGCGATCAGCCACTCCGCGATTCCCGTTATCTCGGCCGTCGGCCATGAGACGGACTTCACGATCGCGGACTTCGTCGCCGATCTGAGAGCGCCGACGCCGACGGCGGCCGCCGAGCTCGCGGTGCCTAGCCGCTTCGAGCTGAAGCAGCAGGTGTCGCAGCTGTCGCAGCGGCTTCACTACGGGCTGCTCCAGCAGCTGCGCCGCAAGCAGGAACGGCTGGAGCGCGCGAAGCGCTCGCCGTTCCTGACGAACCCCCGCAGGCAGCTGCTGATGCAGCCTGCGGAAAGGCTCGACCGGCTGGCGGAGCAGCTCGGTTACCGAATGCGCCAGCGCGTAGCACGGCTGGCGGAGCGGCATATGAAGCTGGAGCGCAAGCTCTCCAGCTTCAATCCCAAAGAGCAGGCCGTGTTCGCAAGGCGGCGCCTCGATACCTCGGGGCGGCAAATGCTCACGGCCATGCAGACCCTCCTGCGTGCGAAGAAGCAGGAGTGGCAGTCCAGCGTCCGTCATCTGGACGCCCTCAGCCCGCTGAAGGTTATGCAGCGGGGCTACAGCTTGGCGTATGACGAGGAGGAGGAAGTCCTCATTCGTTCTGTCAGTCAGGTGAAGGTTGGAGATCACGTGAAGATTCGCCTCAAGGATGGCAGGTTGGACTGCCAAGTATCGGGGATGGAGGAAACTCAAGATGTCAACGAATGAAACCGAAGTAAGCTTTGAACTTGCGATCGAGCAGCTGGAGCGCATTGTGGCTCAATTAGAAAGCGGTGACGTACCCTTGGAAAAAGCGATTGAGCTTTATCAAGAAGGCGTTCGTCTCTCTCATTTGTGCGGGATAAAGCTTGAACAAGTCGAGAAGAAAATCGAGATGCTGGTTGAAGGGGAAACAGGCGCTGTGAGCAGGAAGCCTTTCCAACCTGTCTTGGAAGATAAGGGGAATTAGGTTGAAGACAATGTCCACAATTGGTGATTATATTGCATCGCATGTTGAAACGATCGAAGCGGCATTAATACAAGCGCTTCCTGCACAGTGGAATGTTCCGGCTTCGCTGCGCGAGTCCATGAACTACTCCCTTATGGCAGGCGGCAAGCGGCTGCGTCCCATTCTTGTGTTGGCAGCGGCGGAAGCGCTTGGCGGGTCTCAAACGGCTGCGCTGCCGGCTGCGCTGGCGATTGAAATGGTCCATACGTACTCGCTGGTCCATGACGATCTTCCGGCGATGGATAACGATGACTACCGCAGAGGGAAATTGACGAATCACAAAGTCTACGGGGAAGCGATGGCCATTTTGGCAGGCGATGCTTTGTTGACTCATGCTTTCTACAGCATCACACAATGTCACAGGGTGCATGGCATTCCAGCGGAACGTGTGCTGTCCATCACCGAAGAGCTTGCCGCTTATGCAGGCGCCAGGGGAATGGTCGGCGGTCAAGCGGCCGATATGCTTGGAGAACAAGGCTTGACGAAGCTGGAGGAATTAGAGTTCATCCATATGCATAAAACGAGCGATCTCATCGTATTCTCTTTACGGGCAGGCGCGCATGTTGCCGGTGCTTCCGCTGCGCAATTAGCGGCAATAACTGACTTCGGGAACGCGATTGGTCTTGCTTTTCAAATTCAAGACGATATTCTGGATATTATCGGGGATGAGAAAAAGCTCGGCAAGCCGGTGAAGAGTGACGAGAAACAACAAAAGGTAACCTATCCTTATTTTATCGGGCTCGAAGCTTCCGAGTTGAAGGTGAAGGAGCTGACGGAACAAGCCAAAAAGGCGCTGCTACAAGGCGGATTTGCCAATGCGGAGCGACTGCTTCAGCTTGCGGATTACTTAATGCAGCGGGATCATTAATGGCTGTTTTTACATATTTTGTTGTTTGCTTGGGCAGATTTTCACGATTTGCCCAAAACTATGCTATAATAGTGAAATGAATCTCAGTATTTTCACATTGAAAGTGAGGAAACAAGCGTGCTGCTCGAACAAATCAATCGACCTGAGGACTTGAAACGGTTATCCATGGCGGAGCTTGAGGTATTGGCTGGTGAAATCCGTCAATTTCTGATCGAGAAGTTATCCGTAACAGGTGGACATCTGTCATCGAACTTAGGTGTGGTTGAGCTCACCATCGCTTTACATACCTTGTTCCACAGCCCCTATGATAAATTGCTTTTTGATGTGGGTCATCAAGCGTATGTGCACAAAATTTTAACGGGCCGCAAGGATAAGTTTGATACTTTGCGTAAGTACAAAGGGTTGTGCGGGTTTATCAAGCGATCCGAAAGTGAACACGACGTCTGGGAAGCCGGACACAGCAGTACCTCCTTGTCCGCAGCGATGGGTATGGCCATGGCGCGGGATCTGAAAGGCGAGCACAACAAAGTAGTTGCAATCATCGGTGATGGCGCAATCACAGGCGGTATGGCGTTGGAAGCCATGAATCACATTGGTCACGAAAAGAAAAATATTATGGTCATTCTGAATGACAACGAAATGTCCATTGCGCCCAACGTAGGGGCGATTCATAATTATTTGAGCAAAATTCGTTCCGATCGTCATTATTTGAAGGCCAAAGAAGAAGTTGAACATTTACTGAAGAAAATACCTGCCATCGGCGGCACGCTGGCGAAAACAGCGGAGAAGCTGAAGGACAGTCTCAAATATTTTGTGTTGAACGGAGTTTGGTTTGAAGAGTTAGGCTTTACCTACATCGGGCCGGTAGATGGACACAACTTGCCTGTCTTGCTGGACACATTGAAACAAGCCGAGAAAGTGGTCGGACCTGTTCTCGTGCACGTTGTTACAATGAAAGGGAAGGGATACACACCTGCCGAGCAGGATTCCCACAGCTGGCACGGCCCTGGACCATACAAAATCGAGTCCGGCCAAGTGCTTAAATCGGTTGGTCCTCCGATGTATACGGAGGTTTTCGGCAACACGCTTATTGAGTTGGCTGAGAAGGACTCCCGTATTGTGGCGGTTACACCAGCGATGCCGGGCGGATCTGGCCTGCTTAAGTTCGCCAAACAATTCCCAAGCCGCATGATTGACGTGGGGATAGCTGAGCAGCATGCGGCAACGCTATGCGCAGGTCTTGCCAGCGAAGGATTGAAGCCGGTTTTTGCAGTGTACTCCACTTTCTTGCAAAGAGCCTACGATCAAGTCGTGCATGATATTTGCCGTCCGAATCTGAATGTAGCTTTTGCGATTGACCGTGCCGGTTTTGTCGGACCAGACGGTGAAACGCATCAAGGGGTATACGATATCGCTTTCTTGCGTTCCCTGCCTAACATGGTACTGATGATGCCCAAGGATGAGAAAGAGCTGCGAGATATGATGCAGACTGCGCTCGAATATAACGACGGACCGATTGCCTATCGTTATCCCCGGAATAGCGGAATTGGGGCAAGTCTGGATGAAACGCCGACAGCGATCCCGATCGGAACTTGGGAAACGCTGCGTGATGGCGATTATGCTGCCGTTTTGGCGGTCGGACCGATGGTTCAGGTTGCCCAAGATGCTGCTGAGCAATTAGCGAAAGAAGGGATCAACCTTCGCGTCGTGAATGCACGGTTCATCAAACCGATGGATGAAGCTTATCTTCGTCAACTTGCTGTTGAATCCATCCCGGTCATCACGATGGAAGAGGGCGCGATTCAAGGCGGGTTTGGCAGTGCCGTCATGGAATATTTTGCAGCGAATCATTTCACCGGAATGCACGTTCATGTGATGGGGATTCCCGATTATTTCGTAGAGCACGGATCGGTCAAAGAACAGCGTGAAGAAGTGGGCCTTACTGCACTTAATTTAATTGCCGAAGTGAAGAAGCTCATGCCTCGCAAGAAACAACGGGCCTAGAAGCGGCAACGACAGGAATAGGAGTAAAAACAAACATAATGTCATCAGATAAAGAACGTTTGGATATATTGCTCTTGGAGCAAGGCTATTTTGAAAGCAGGGAAAAAGCGAAGGCCGCCATTATGGCAGGCCTTGTTTTTGCTGATGAAGAACCGGCGGATAAGGCGGGAATGAAGATCAGCCGGAAAGCCGTGCTGAAGGTGAAAGGCGCGCTGCATCCTTATGTCAGCAGAGGCGGACTTAAGCTGGAGAAGGCGTTAAAGCAGTTCGATATCAACCTGACAGATGCTGTTATGTTGGATATTGGCGCTTCGACGGGCGGATTTACGGATTGCGCACTGCAGAACGGCGCATCCCTCGTATATGCGGTTGACGTAGGTTATAATCAACTGGATTGGTCGCTGCGCAATGATGAGCGGGTTCAAGTCATGGAGCGAACAAATTTCCGTTACACGACAATGGACGATTTGAACGGGCCGCGGCCTACTTTTGCCAGCATCGATGTCTCTTTTATTTCGCTGCGAATTATTTTGCCTCCGCTTAAAGAGATTTTACTCGACCAGGGAGCCGTTGTGGCGCTCATTAAACCGCAATTTGAAGCAGGCAGGGAGAAAGTAGGCAAATCAGGCGTCGTTCGTGACCCGGATGTGCATGTCGACGTATTGACGACCGTCCTTACTTTTGCGGGAGAGCTTGGTTTCCGATTGAAAGGTTTGACGTACTCGCCAATAACGGGCGGAGAAGGAAATATCGAATTCTTAGCTTACTGGTCAAGCGATTCGAACGATGATGCCAATCTTGCTGACGCTGCTTCGCTGAAAGACCTCATTGCTCTTACTGTCAAAGAAGCACAAAAATTGCATGGCAAATAAACTCATCTTTGAGCATGCTTGTTGCTGCCCAGAGATGGGTTTTTTCACTAGATAAGAAAGTATAAGATTTATACTTTTGCTTCGCATCTACCTTGACAAACGCCCTCGTCCAAAAAAGGACGATGAAGTTCGTTTATCCTTGCTTCATAAAAAGGATTTTCGGACAATATCCGCGAATACTATGGCGAGGTGAGGGACATGGAGAACGGCGATGTCACAGTCATATTGCTGATTCTGATTGTTGTTGCTGGATTTCTTTTTATACGATTTCAGCGGTGGTTAGACGGGCCGGCGAAAAAGCGAACCAGAATTCCAAGACATTCGGAAATTGCTCAGGATGAGGTTGTAGAGCTGCTCGAAGGGGCAGGTTTCGATGTGATAGCCGGGAAAACCAAGATTCCGATCTCCATGACCGTAAACGATAGAGAACAGTTGGAAAGCCGGTTATTTATTGACTATTTTGTCCAAAAAGATGACAAGATTTACTTGGTTAAAGTAGCCAAGGAACGCAAACCGCTTGAAATGACAGGTAGTTCTGTACGCGATATGCTGCTGGCTTACAGCCTGATTTATCCGGAGGCTGATGGGGTGCTTTATGTCGATATGGCCATGAATAAAATCAAAAAAATCACATTCCATATAGAGGTGTAGGCATGAAAGGTCAAAGGCATGTAAAAATCAGGGAAATCATTACGAATAACGAAATTGAAACCCAGGATGAATTGGTGGAGTCCCTGCGGGCAGCCGGATTTCATGTTACGCAGGCGACGGTTTCCCGGGACATTAAGGAGCTGCATCTCATTAAAATTCCGTTGGATGACGGCAGATATAAATATTCGATGCCGGCCGACCAGCGTTTCAACCCGATGCAAAGGCTTCGCAGAGCGTTAAGCGACCATTTTGTAAGCATCGATTATACAGATAATCTTGTTGTGATGAAATGTTTGCCGGGTACCGCCAACACCATCTGTGCGCTGATTGATAATTTGGAGTGGGACGGGGTCATGGGAACCATTTGCGGGGATGATACGATTCTCGTGATTTGCCGCGGCAAAGAGAACAGCGTTACTTTTGTAAACGAAGTTATGTCCTTATTATCTTAAAGCCAGGAGGAATACATGCTTACAGAATTATCGATTCGCAATTTGGCTGTTATTGAACACGTACATATTCGTTTTAAAAGCGGGTTTCATGTCCTTACGGGAGAAACCGGGGCAGGGAAATCGATTATCATTGATGCGCTGACGCTCATTGTTGGCGGTAGAGGCTCTTCTGACCTCGTCCGGTACGGAGCAGACAAAGCGGAGATTGAAGCCATGTTTGAGCTGTCCCCAACGCATCCTGTTTGGCATACGCTTACAGAGCTAGGCATTGAAGCAGACCCTGGCGAGCATCTGCTGATTCGGCGGGAGATTACCGCTACCGGTAAGAGCTCCAGCCGGATCAATGGGCAGCTAGTGAATTTGACCATGCTGCGGCAAACGGGGGAGTGGCTCGTTAATATTCATGGACAGCATGAGCACCAATCCCTGCTCAACGATGAAGAACATATACATTCGCTTGATTTATTTGGAGATGCCGAAATTGCTGCAGCGAAGAAGAGATATCAAGCTGCTTATGACGAATATATGAAGCTGCATAAAGATTTGCGTGAGCTCCAGGAAACGAGCAAACAAGCGCTTCAGATGCTGGATTTATATCGTTTCCAAATCGATGAGATTTCTGCCGCGAAGCTCAAGATTGGCGAGGACGAGGCGCTGGCCGAAGAGAAGCGGAAGCTGGCCAATGCCGAGAAGCTGTATCAAAGCTCTTCCGAAGCGTATGATTTTCTCTACGCCACCAATCGCGGTTTAGACGCTGCAGGGAAGGCTGTCGCAAGAATCCAGGATATCGTACAGCTGGACCCGGTTAAGCTAACTCCGCTGCTCGAACAAGCTCAGACGGCTTACTATCAGCTTGAGGATGCTGCTTACCAATTGCGGGACTACCGAGACGATATAGAATTCAATCCGTCGCGATTGGATTTTATTGAACAAAGATTGGATACAATTACGTCTCTTCGCCGAAAATATGGAGAGAATATAAAAGAGATCCTAACTTACCTCGAAAAAATAAAAACAGAAGTCGATACCATCGAAAATAAGGACGAGCATATCCGGAAAATTGAAGAGAAGCTGGCTGTTCTGGAAAAAGATTTGAGCATAGCCGCTCTTGATCTCTCTCATTTGCGCCGCGGCATCGCTCAGCAGCTCGCCGCTCAGATTGAGCATGAGCTTCGCGATCTGCAAATGGAACGCACACAGTTCCGCGTCCAGGTCGAGCAAGTGCTTGATGAGCGAAATGGCATAGAAGTCGAAGGGGCCAAAGTGAAATATTCGCGTCAAGGCATCGATCAAATCGAGTTCCTCATGGCGCCAAATCCCGGAGAACCGCTGCGCGGGCTCAGCAAAATCGCTTCCGGCGGGGAATTGTCGCGGATCATGCTGGCCATGAAAACGATCTTCGCCCGCATTGATCAGATCCCTGTTCTCGTCTTTGATGAAGTAGACACGGGCGTTAGCGGGCGTGCCGCGCAAGCGATCGCGGAGAAAATGTCCAACTTATCTGATAGTTGTCAGGTTTTCTCGATTACACATTTGCCTCAGGTAGCCAGTTTCGCTGACGTTCATTTCTATATTCGTAAAGAAGTAGACCAGGAAAGAACATTTACCCGTGTGCAAGACATGCCGGATTCCGGGCGGATTGAAGAATTAGCCCGCATGCTCGGCGGGGTTGAAGTGACGGAAACGACGCTGCATCATGCCGGGGAAATGCTTGCCATGGCAAGAAATAAGAAAGCAAGGGCATGAAAGTATAGATAGTCATCATTTTCAGTTATAAAACAGGGGGAGTGGGGTTAACTTATAGGTACGCATTTGACGACGCAGATCGTCAGGGCCTAAGGATGTGTGAGGGAGCGTGAAGATATTGCAATCCAGCAAAAGGAAAAGATTGTTCGGACTCCTGCTCGTCTTCTTCGTTTGTTTGGTAAGTTTGTCTCCGCCTTTTCAAAGCTTTGCCTCCTTCCCCCAGGAACTCCGCTTGTTCAGCGGGCAAGGGAAGCAGTTGCAATTAACGATGCCGGTCAGCGCTCAAGTGACAGTCAAAGACACGGACATTGTGAAAGTAAACGGCAATGCCGAGCACTCATTTCAAGTTAATCTGAACGAACCCATTTCATTACAATCCGATCGCTCTGGGCAAACGGAAATGAAGCTCAAGCTGTTCGGCGCAATTCCGATCAAAACAGTGAAAGTGAATGTAGTCCCTGACTTGCGAGTCATTCCCGGGGGTCAAACGATCGGTGTAAAAATTAAGTCTGCCGGTATTTTGGTTGTAGGCCATCACTTAGTAACTGTTGCCCCGGACCAAAAAGTTTCACCCGGGGAAGAAGCGAAAATTCAAGTCGGTGATTTAATTACCAAAATCAATGGCAAGGAATCCAAAGACGTCAGCAAAGTGGCGGACCTCGTTGCTAAATCCGGGGAGAGTAAAACTCCTTTGGACCTCAAAATCCTGCGCAACAATGAGGAGATTTCTGTCAAGCTTCAGCCAGTCTATGATGTTGTGGACAAATCTTATCGGTTAGGGCTATATATTCGCGATTCGGCAGCAGGCGTTGGAACGTTGACTTTCTATGCGCCCGACCAAGGTGTTTACGGAGCTCTGGGCCATGTGATTACCGATATGGACACTCAAACACCGATTATCGTCGGTGACGGAGATATCGTTTACTCCAATGTGACCTCGATTTCCAAGAGCCACAACGGAGATCCCGGTGAGAAGCATGCTACCCTGTACAAAGACAGCAAAGTGATTGGGAATATCGAGCGAAATACAGCATTTGGCATATTCGGCAAAATGTATGCCGCCCCTGACCACAGCTTGGACAAAGAGGCGATTCCCGTTGCTTTCGCAGAGGAAGTGAAGGAAGGACCCGCGCAAATTTATACAGTTGTGGAAGGACAGAAGGTTGAGAAATTCGATATTCAGGTCGTACACGTATCCAAACAGGAAACGCCGGGTACCAAAGGCATGGTTATTAAAATCACAGACCCGCGTTTACTGGATAAAACAGGCGGTATTGTTCAAGGGATGAGCGGCAGCCCCATCATTCAAAACGGCAAGCTTATCGGCGCTGTTACGCATGTGTTTGTTAATGATCCTACAAGCGGCTACGGCTGTTTCATTGAATGGATGCTGCAGGATTCAGGGATAATTCTTAGACCTTCGTCTGGAGCGTCTTATAAAGAATCAAAGGCCAGTTAGAGGCCTTTGGTTCTTTATTTTATTTTAACCGGATTCTACAATGGAATATCCGTTTTACAGTGATTTTGTCGAAAAATGTAGTAAGTAGAAGATAAATATATTATTATATAAGAAACCGGAATAAAAGAAAAGAAAAATAATATTCGACAGAAGGAATTTAACTTGGGGTGTCGAATACCTTTCTTAAGAGAGAAATTACAAACTGCCCAGTAGCTAAAGGAGGATATTACGTTGCAAAAAATTCAAGTTTTACTAGCCGACGATAATCGCGAGTTTACCCATTTGTTATCTGAGTTCATTGGTGAACAGGAGGATATGGAAATCGTTGGGGTCGCGTACAACGGCAATGAAGTTCTTCGTTTTATCGAACAACAGCGCGAATTGCCTGACGTACTCATTTTAGATATTATTATGCCTCACTTGGATGGTCTGGGCGTGCTTGAGAAAATGCGTGAAATGAACCTCCCTACACAACCGAAGATTATTATGCTGACGGCTTTCGGCCAGGAAAATATTACCCAAAAGGCAGTGCAGCTTGGAGCCTCCTATTACATACTTAAACCTTTTGATATGGAAACGTTAACGAACCGTATTCGCCAGTTGGTTGGCAACAATCAATCCGCCGCAACAACTTCTACCTCTTCAACACCTCGCGCAAATGTCGTACATATGCCTAAAGGAAAAAATTTGGACGCAAATATTACAAGCATCATACATGAAATCGGCGTTCCTGCACATATTAAAGGATATCAGTATCTTCGCGAAGCGATTACGATGGTGTATAACAATATCGAAATTCTTGGTGCTATTACAAAAACGTTGTACCCGGCCATCGCCGAAAAGTACAAAACAACGCCAAGCCGCGTCGAACGCGCCATCCGTCATGCGATTGAAGTCGCTTGGACGCGCGGCAACATCGACAGCATCTCTTTTATTTTTGGCTACACGATTAATATCTCGAAATCGAAGCCGACGAATAGCGAATTCATCGCGATGGTGGCGGATAAGCTCAGAATTGAGCATAAGGTTTCTTGAGAGGGTTAGAATCTTTGTGTGGTAAGGGATTTGGGAACAGAATCCAGTTAGAACCATTTTGCGTATAAATATCGCTAATGGACGATTCTATGCCGATAAACTTCTGTTAGTAAGTTCAACAAATACCGCTTATTTATTGGGTTCCAATAATCCAATGAAAAGGCGGTTTTTTTATTGACTGATTTAGAATTTCAACTGAACAATTTCATGCTTTATTGCTCAAGTAAAAACTTATTAAGAAAGACATTGGCAAGTTACGAACAGACTATAAAACTTTTTACTAAGTATTTTATAAGAGGAATTTCAAATTGAGGAAGTAAAGAAAATTCAAACGGGTCATATTCGCTAGTATATTAAAAATTTGAGGGGAAAAGGTAAATACACTGTTGTAAATAAAAAATAAAGTTAGGAAAAGAATCAATTCGAAAAATGGCTCAATCCCAGTTCAAAAAGGGTTTGAAGCCTTTTTGTTATGTCTAAATTCAGCCTGGGCAAATCTATTTGACATATAGTAAGCTGCTGCTTTAATTCTTAATACTTTTTGATGTATGAAATTGTAAATAAAAGCAGGAAAATGTTGTATTATGTAGAAAAGTATATAAGACAATTGTACTAACCAACATAAGGAGCGATAATTGAATGAAAAGTAACATTAAGAGTATAAAAGGATTTGTTTTAGGTTTTGGTTGCTGTGCACTTTTAACAAGCGGAATTGCGTATGCAGCAGATGCTGTTAAGTTAGATGCATATTTTGGTGTTAAGTTAATGCAAAATGGTATTGATAAGACTCCACAAGATAAAAAGCCATTCATTGTTGATGGTAGTACATATGTCCCATTAAAAGCGGTTTCGGAGCTATTGGGTGCTAATATTTCATGGGATGGTGACAATAGTGCTGTAATATTAGGGCAAAAAGTCGAAGGAGAACCACTACCTACTCCATCTGCAATGAAAAGCGATTACAGTTTTAAATTACTTTCAAATCAACAAATGACTATTAATGGTAAAAGCTATGGAAATGTAGGGACAAGCTTTTCAAGTGGTGGTGGTTACTCTGATAACCGTACAAGTTTAGCAACTTATGATCTTAACTCACAGTTTTCATATTTAACTTTAAGTGTTGGGATGGATGATAAAGGCTATAGTACATATAGTGCAGCTACAAGAACTGTAAGTTTTAAAAACCAAGATGGCAAAGTTATAAAGCAAGTAGTTCTTGGCAAAGGTTCAATTCAAGAAGCATTGAAATTGGATGTTAAAGGTGTACTACAATTGAATGTTGAAATCACTGGAGTTGAAGATGGTACGTGTATCATAGACTTAATAAACCCAGTATTATCTAAATGAGGAACTTCGGTTCCTTTTTTCTTTATCTCTAAAATGAATGCCTTTAAGAACTTTTGGCTTGGTTCGCTAAAACGCCCTACATCGAAAGGGACGAAAAGCAGGGCACGTATAGGCTATTCCTTTGTTAGTACCAGTGATCAAAATCTTGATTTGCAAACAAACGCATTAAAATTTATCTTTTCAGTTTTAATAACAGTTGCTTGGACTGCATATTACTATTTAGGTAAACTCGCAGATGGTCTTTGTAATTGGACACATTGCTAATAGTCTATAAAAGAGATGTTTAGTGTGGAGGATCAGGGAGGATTACATGCAAAAATATAAGATAAAGTTTTGTCTGATGGTTACTATAATGATAGCACTTACTGGATGTACAAGTCCCTTTTCATCATCCCAAAGTGACAAAAGCTCAGATACATCTTCGTTAATTTCAACACCGACTTCGAGTGTAAAGACCACAACAACATCAGAAACGGGAGCAAATCCAATTCAAACTCCAGTACCAACACAAATGTCAGTACCTGAGCAAGAGGCAGGAGTCAATAGTGCTATTGCTTTAAAATCTTTCAAAGCAGTTTTACAGAATAAGATCAAGTTTATAAGCACAGATGAAAGGAATAATGTATATTTAGACGATTTACTAACTAATGGAAAAGTATTTGATGCTATCTTCAAAGTTAAACGCTTTACTTTGCTTGATTTGGATGATGACAATATACCTGAAGTTATTCTTGAATTAGCAACAGGAGAATACCCTCAGTTTTATGAAATCCTTCACTATTTGGATGGTTCTGTTTATGGATACATTCTGGGAAATAGACAATTTAATAGTCTTAAAGTGGATGGGACATTTGGTTGGGCTGGTAGTGCAGCTTATAATGGGTTTGGAAAACTAAGATTCAAAAAAGAAGCCTCTGAAATTAACAATTTGGGGTATCGAGATTCCACCTTCGATGGCAAGGCAGTTGATAAATTTATTATTAATGATAAACCAGTTACCGAAGAATCATATGAATCTTTCCGTAAAAAACAAGATGATAAAAAAGATGTAGAATGGTATGAATTTTCTCAACAGAATATTGAGGCAGTACTAAATGGTCAATATTCTAAAGCTTTAAAAGCATCCTTTGAAGGAGAGTATGTTACTAGTCTACAGAATCTTATTCCTAAAGGTTGGAAATTTCTTGAAAAAGGTAAAGGACAACCTGTTAAAGCAATAGGTGATCTAAATAAAGATGGCATAGATGATGTTGCTATTGTTATTGAAGGAGAAAACAGCAAAAAGGATGAAGCTCCCCCAAGAGCTTTGTTGATTGCTTTTGGCAAAGGAAACAATCAGTATTGGCTCTCCATCATCGCAGATAAGGCAATATTATTGGCAGATGAAGGTGGAGTATTTGGTGACCCGTTAGAGGGAATCACCATTGATAGAGGTTCTGTAGTAATTAGCTTTTACGGTGGGAGTAGCGATAGGTGGTATTATAAATATAGATTTAGATTTCAAGATAATGATTGGTATTTAATTGGAGCTACATTAGGTGATTATTACACTGGGACAATGACGATGGACAATGCTAATGAAAAGGACTATAACTTGCTTACAGGTGACTATGTTATAAGAGAAACTGATCAGCATGATCCAAGTAAATCAAACACGACAAGAGGTAATAGGGGGAGAACGAATCTTTTAAAGTTAAAGGATTTTTATGCGGATGATAGTGAAGATCAATTTTTGAAATAAGATATCTTCATATGCGCTAAATATTAGAGTCAAGAGGGTGAGAATAGTGGTTAAAACTATATACAGTTATTTTAATTCTCAATATTTACGCGTAACTGATGAGGAGTATGTTGTTGGAAATAAAAATGAAGCTATATAGCGTATCTCGTAGTTAATTGGTAATATATAGGTGATAGACTGTCGATGAAACTACGAGGAGAGTGTGTATAACAATGGGTATTAAGAAAAAAATATTAGTTTCAACTGGGGTTACAACTCTTGCTGTTGCAGTTTTTTCTTTAGGCGTGTATGCCGCGTCAGACATTAAATTGATTATTAATGGTAAATCTGTGAGCGCGGATATTCAAATAGTAGATGGAAGCAGTTATGTCCCTTTAAGAGTCGTGAGCGAATCTCTCGGAGCTGAAGTCAAATGGGATGGAGATTCCAGAACAATTACTATTAATGGTGCTAAGGGTGCTGAAGCAGCTAAACCAGGCGTTAAATCCTATAATGTAGATATTAATGTTGAAAGCGGCCCAATGAAATTGAAAATTAATAAGGTTACTCTTGATCCAGAATACCAACAGTCCGCGTATGATAAGAAAATTAAGGCAATTGTAATGGATGTAAGTGTTGAGAACACCTCAGATCAAACAATCAATTGGTATCCTACCCAAGGCAAGCTTGCTTTAAATACGAAAGAACAAATTGAATCACCAAGTTTTCAGTCAGATCGTGTTGACGGAGAGTTTATCGGGAAAGTGAATAAAGCTGGCAAAATGGTATTTGAGGTAAAAGGCGACCTGAATACAATTACTAGCTTTAACTATGTGATTAGTGGTGCTTTGGATAAACAGACTTTTAAACGAGTAGGCGAAGACAAAACAGTTGAAATCATACTGAAGTAATTTATACATATAAACGAGAAGGCGTCAACCTAGTGGTTGGCGTTTTTTGTTTTCGAGGGGAGGAAAGGGAATGAATCATAAGTTAAGAGTATGGCTAAAGAGTTTGCAAAAAAGTTCCATAGCAGCAAAGCATGGAAAGAGTCTAGCCAATAAACATTTCCCCATCTCAGCCAGTAAACCTTTTTAGTTTTGGGTTTTTATATTGCCAACGCAAAAGTTTCTCGAAAAAAAATCACGATACTAAACATGCCTTGCTTAACATCTTGCTGTATAAATTCATTAATCTAAATGAACTTCTAATATTTTCCTAATAAAATGGTGCTACTA
>NZ_JBYTBS010000066.1:0-38400 GCF_058789495.1 Paenibacillus sp. FW126-R14
CAGCGTTCGTCCTGAGCCAGGATCAAACTCTCCATAAAAGAAAATCTGACTTGCTCATTTGACTTGCTAGCGAGATTATTCAATCTCATTTAAAGTCGATTGTTCGACTGTGCTTACTCACTCGTTGTTCAGTTTTCAAAGATCAATTTCTTTCGCTCACTGCCGTGTTACCGAAGCAGCGAGAAGTAATATACCACAGCTCGTTCATCAATTGCAAGCACTTTTTTTCTTGGCAATTTCTGTCGTTGTCTGTCGGGAAATCCATACTATCATACGTTGCTGCTTGATGCAAGTCCACTCGTCATCCAAGGTGATTCGCCGTCCGAAGCAACGAGGTATAATGTACCATGCTCAGAAACCAATTACAACCCCTTTGGAAATGTTCCACAATTGCCACTGTTTCGAATGTTCCCGCAGGCCGCTATTTACATCATAAACAATCACTTCAATGAAAAAAGAGAACCACAGGCCGCTATTTAGCCCTTTTCGGCTTAGATTCAGCCATTTCAAAGGCAATAAGGCCCTGTAGTTCCCCGCTAATCCTGAAAGCAGCTCGTGTGACACAAATAACGCCCTCTAGTTCACCTATCCGCACAACTAAATCCAATTACCGCGTGGTTTGGAAAAATTCAATACGCTCTCCGTCTAATCCATCAAAGAAAAAGTACCTGGAACCATTCGGGAGCGTCGTGATTTCTTCATCCAACTGCTGGACGGCCAACCCTTTGATCCGTGCAAACTCCGCTTGGATATCATCAACCGTAAAAGCCAGATGATGAACTTTCCCCTCTTGAGGCAGCCCCGAGTTATAACCTTCAATAAGTTCGACTTCCGTTTCATTCAGCGCCTCGAAGCCCAGGAATGCAAGTCGGATGACTCCGTTCGTATGCAGCAAAGTCCCTTTGTGCTTAAGACCGATTACTTCTTCATAGAAGCGAATCGACGCCTCCAAATTGGCTACCATGACACCGACGTGTTCCATTTTCAAAACTGCCATTGCTTATAACCTCCTCACTCAACTCTCTTTATTGTATCGAAAAGAGCAGGCAAGGGCTATACCATTAAAGATTGTATCCAATAGAGTTGCTATGAGCCTCCCCCGAAAGCCTGTATCGGAAGATGCCGCAGCTAATCTATGTCGATCGTCTCGATCTCACCGTTTAGCGAATAGAGCGTAATTTCCTCGTTTGTGATATTGACCAAGCCAAGGTCATCGAAAACTTTGCGCACATTATCATTAGATAAATGCTTAAGGATTGTTTCCACAGCAATCTCCAGTTGGCCCTGATGTTTTGATTCGTAGAACATAAGAACCTCTTTTTCCTCGACCAGCATTTTCGTATGCAGCATAGAAGCAGCCCCCTCAATCTCAATGCCTCAATTGTATATATTGGAAATAAGGAAAGTGTAAGGACATTATTAGATATGTGTTAGGTTGAGAAAATTTGGCCTTAGATGCCTGAGTCGTTGTATACTGTTGGTAAGAGGGTTAGACAGGAGGGAACACACATGAGATTGCTAAAGCTTCTTCAAATCTACGAGGTGGATGGGATTACGCCCAAACACCGGTCAGATCGATTCGATTTCGATGAGATTCAAGGGCAGACTTTTCGTGAAATGAACCCAACTGAAGTCGGGGCGTCTATGATTCTATCCGGCATTCATCGCTATATCCCATTCAAAACAACCAGGGTTCAAGCCATAGATCGGGACGGAATGGATTTCCGGGTGCTTACTCGCAACACAATCTATCATTTCGAAGTCCATACCGACCGCAGAGCCACTTAACCTTTGGAGGGTTAGCGGCTTTTTTTGTTTATTTTTATAATAATAATTTCTTTACTTCTCTAAAACTACCAATTTCCTTTATACTAATAATTGGGCTATTTGACCAATGTCTTATTAATATAAGGGAGGCTTTCCAACTGATGAAAAAAACTTTGACAACCCGCCTTACTGCGCTCGCTCTTGTAACTGCTCTTACAAGCTCTTTTGCGGGCAGCATCGCTTTCGCTGAATCACCGGTAAACGCACCTTCCAACAAGATGAAATCCGATATGCGCCTAGCCATTGACAACGGAGTAGTCGAAGGTTACGGAGACAGCGACTACCGCGGTACAAACCCGGCTACACGTGCCGAAGTCGTTACGATGGTCAACCGGGCTGCCAAGCTGAAAAGTGCAGATCCCGCATCCGCCACTTTCAAAGATCTTGCCAACTGGCAAAAACAAGCAGTAGCCAATGCGGTTGCTGCGAAACTGATCAGCGGCTTTGCTGACGGAACGTTCCATCCGGATGCTGCGGTCACTCGCCAAGAACTTGCCGAGTTGATCGTTAAAGTAGTTACGGGCGGGCAATTGCCTAGCGTAAACGAGAACGTTTTGAACTACTTCAAGGATTCCGCTTCTATTGCGAAAGAATCCCGCCCTTATGTCGCGTACGCGGTTATCAGCGGAATTTTCACTCCGACGCTTGACGGCAACTTCAACCCGACTGCTGCAGTTACGCGCGATGAAGTAGCTAAGGCGCTAAAACCGGTTTTATTTAAAGTTGTTGATATTTTAACCACAAATGATATTCACGGAAAAATCGAAGTCGGCTTCGATAAAAAACGCAATCAAGATCAAGGCGGAATTGAAACGCTTGGCGGAATCGTCAACGATTTCCGTGCGGTTAATCCGGACGGAACGGTTGTTGTAGACGGCGGAGACGCTTGGCAAGGCACTCTCATTTCGAATACGACCAATGGTCAATCGGTCATGGATACGATGGCTCAAGTGAAGTACGATGCTGCAGCTATCGGTAACCATGAGTTCGATTTCGGTCGCGACGTACTAATTAACAACATTAAGAATGCCAAATTCCCTATTCTCGGAGCGAATATTATCGATACGGAAACAGGCAAACGGGTAGATTGGACACAGCCTTACGTGATCGTTGAAAAAGACGGCCTGAAAATCGGTATCATTGGCTTTGCCACTCCGCAAACAACGACAACGACAAAATCAACGAACATTGAAGGCCTTTCCTTCGTGGATCCGGTTCCAATGGCTAAAGAATTGTCCGCTGAACTGCGCGCTAAAGGCGTTGACATCATCATGGTCACTTCCCACCTGCCGGGTGAACAGAACCAAAAGTCCGCTGAAATCATCAGCGAGCTTGCCGATCTGGCAAACGGCACAGGCAACGGTACGCTGGATGCCATCGTTGGTGGACACTCCCACATGCGCGTAGCTGGAATCGTGAACGGCATCCCTGTAGTTGAAGCGCAAAGCTGGCTGTATGCGGTTGGTCATATCCAACTGTTCGTAGACAAAGCTACCAAACAAGTCGTTTCCTCGAACGCAAGCTTGCTTGAAACGTACACGAACCTAACGACGGCAGACGCGAAAATTCACCAAACGGTTGAAGAATACAAGACGAAGATTTCGGAGAAATCAAACGAAGTTGAAGTCGTTGTCGCCGATGCGCTTAACCGCAAATCCTTCCGTTTTGCTGATAACGGCGGCGTAGAGCGCGATGGTGCGTCACAATTAGGCAACAGCATCACAGACGCTATGCGCGCTTCTGAGAAATCCGACATCGCCTTCACGAATATCGGCGGTATTCGCGCAGATGTAGATAAAGGCGATCTGACCTATGGCAAAATGTTTGAAGTATTCCCATTCGGCAACTACAATGTGACTGGTACAATGACGGCAGAACAAATTAAAAAGGCCCTGGAAGTAACCGACAAGTATTCAAATCTTCCGGCCATTCAATTCTCCGGCCTCAAAGTAGAGTGGGACAGCACGAAGCCGCTTGGCGAGAAATACTCCAAAATCACATTGGTAGACGGCACACCGATCTATGTGGACGGCAAGTTCAATACAGACCGTACATTTAAAGTAACGACGAATGATTTCATGGCAACAGGCAGCGGCGACGGCTTTACGGTATTTGGCGAAGTGAAAGATTGGAAAGATGGCGCAATCATGCTTGATGCATGGGTAGATTACGCGAATTCCTTGAAAGCAGCCGGTAAAGAGCTATCCGTTGAGGACGACGGACGCGATGTGCGGTTAGATCTAAAGAAATAAGCACTTATTCATTTATTAATTAATCCCATTAAATAAAAAGGCCTTTGATCCATCCTTTTCAGGAGAAATCAAAGGCCTTTTTGATTAAGCCAGCCAAACCCGCATAATGGACAGCAATTGACTTAGATTAAGCGGTTTGCTGATATAGTCGGAAGCGCCTGCCTGCAAACAAATGTCGCGGTCCTGTTTCATAGCTTTGGCCGTTATCGCAATGATCGGCAAATGCTCGAAACGGGCATTTTTTCTGATCATGCGCATGGCTTCATAGCCATCCATAACCGGCATCATCATGTCCATAAGGATAAGATCGATCTGCGGTTCCTTCTGCAGAATAGCCAGGCATTCCTGACCATTATGCGCAACGATGACGGTCATCCCTTCATTCTCAAAAGCGTTGCTTAATACAAAAACATTGCGGACATCATCGTCAACGACGAGCACATTCCTCCCTCGCAGAATGCTGCTTGTCTCTGTCAGCTGGACGGAATGCACATCCTGTATCT
Source organism: Paenibacillus sp. FW126-R14 (assembly GCF_058789495.1). NCBI lineage: Bacteria > Bacillati > Bacillota > Bacilli > Caryophanales > Paenibacillaceae > Paenibacillus > Paenibacillus sp. FW126-R14. Next base: position 4,583 of record NZ_JBYTBS010000066.1, read on the forward strand.
CCTGAGAAGACTCATAAGCTGCTGCCGCTTCTTCCCATGCCGTTTGAAATTCACTTACGGAAGGTTCCAATGAGGGGATATAGACCGTAAAAGTACTTCCCACCCCCTCTTCGCTGCTCATCCCAATGCTCCCGCCCAGAAGTCCGGCCAGCTCGCGGGAAATCGACAGGCCAAGGCCCGTCCCCCCGTACTTCCGGTTCGTCGTGCCGTCCGCTTGACGGAAGGGCTCGAAGATAAGCGCCTGTTTGTCAGGAGGGATCCCGATCCCCGTGTCGCTAACCGAAATCGCGAGGACTTGATCATGCTTCACCGAAGGCAGGAATCTGGCGATTTGATCGGCCTTGCATAATTCAATACCCACATGCACGCTTCCCTCGTGCGTAAACTTGAAGGCATTGGATAGCAGGTTTTTTAAAATTTGACTCAGCCGCTGTTCATCCGTATAGAAGTGCTCCGGCACATTCATATCCTGCTCAATGTGCAGGACAAGATTGCGCTGCTCGGCCACTTTGGCAAATTGGCTGCGGATGAGCTTAGGAAGCTCTTTCATGTTCAGTTCTCCGACATGAATATCCAGCTTGCCGGCTTCCACTTTCGATAAATCGAGGATATCGTCAATGAGCAGCAGCAGATCGGTCCCAGAAGAATGGATCACACGGGCATATTCCTGTTCATCTGTGCTCAAGTTGCCCAACTTGTTTTCCTGCAGCATTTGGGACAGAATCAGCACGCTGTTAAGCGGCGTACGAAATTCATGAGACATATTGGCCAGAAATTCCGACTTATATTGAGAGCTCATCTCCAGTTGAACGGCATGTTCCTCAAGAGCTACTTTGATGCTTTCGAGCTCCTTGGATCTCTCCTCTGCCACTCGGTTATGCTCCTCCAACTGTTCATTCGTCATGTGAAGCTCTTCCTGCTGGCTTTGGAGCTCTTCCGTTTGAATCTGCAGCTCTTCGGTCATGAGTTGATATTCCTTCAGCAGCCGCTCCACTTCCGCACGCGTTTGGACACTATGAACAATCGTTCCAAGAACATCAAGAATATCGTCAAGCAGTTCCAACTGCTGATGCGTAAACTTATTTAAACTGGCTAATTCCATAACGGCAATGACTTCTTGGTTATGCAGAATCGGCACAATGAGCACGCTTTGCGCTTTTACGGCGCCGAGTCCGGTCGTTATTTTGACATAATGATCAGGCACATTCATAAAATGGAACATTCGCTTCTCCAGCGCGCATTGGCCGACAAGCCCTTCCCCCAAGTGAAACCGCTGAATGCCAATGTCATCCGGATGTTCCATCATCATGGCATAGGCAGCTATTTTCTCCAGCGCAACCTTCTCCATGTGTGTGGAACGCAAGTAAAAAAGGCCGAAGGATGCACCGAATAGCTCAGCGGCTTTACTGATAAAAGTGGAGCCTAACGTTTCCATATCCGATATGCCTTGAAGCACATGAACCACTTCCGCCAACTTGCGCTGCTGCCACTCCATCTCCTCATGGTTGTCCAACAGCATGTTCGTAGCGTCCGCAAGGTCCTTCACCTCATCGTTCATCGTGACATGGATGCGCTGCGTGCGGTCTCTTTTGAATGAGCTTAATTTCAAAATACTTTTGGTCACCTGCTTAATCGTCCCGACAATCGAGTGCGAGATCACAAGCGCTGCGGTTAAAGTTATAATAAGCAGGATCGTTAGCATGATAAGCAAAGATCTCGTGAACATTCTGTTTTGATCGTCCAGGAGCATGGCTCTATCCTTCGTAAGCCCGATTTCGATATTGCGGAAACGATCGAGCTGGGAGCGGATATCCTCGACATTTTGCTTGCCCAGGTAAAAATCATACGGATTGACGGAATCTGAGCCTGAACCTGCGCTCTTTTTCAGAAGAGGAATGGTTGATTCGCTAAGCTGCCTAACCCAGCGCTCTATCGACGTCTTGATTCCTTGCAAGCTCTGCTCCTGCACAGCGTTTTCTTTGGTGAGCTGACTCAGTCTCATGTAGGATTGCCGCCACTTGGACTCTCCGTTGTTGTAAATATCCAGACTGGCGGGGTCCTCGGTCAGCAGGTATCCGCGTTGTCCGCTTTCCATATCCATCACGTATTTTTCGATGTTGTTGATTTCAGTGTGGACGGCAAAATCATGCTCAATGATATAGTTTCTATCCTTTTGCATCGAGGTAACTTGATTAATCACTAACGTAAATACAATACTTATACAAACGAAAATGAAAATGTAGCCAAGCATAATTTTGGATCGGATACCAAACCTCTTCTTTTTCACCATCCGTGCCGAGTCCACTCCTTAAATCGAATTCCGCCTCTCTTTGTATTATACTACTCTCCCAAAAGTTGGGATATGGGGTATTTTTTCGCTTTACTACTTTACCAAGTTAATGTATTATTTAATTAAAGTAATTATTTATTTTCGAGGAGTGATAACATGAGCAACCGCACAACTGACAATATACGTCCGCGCGGCGTTCTGAACCGCATGAAGCCTTACTCTCCAGGGAAACCCATCTGGGAAGTTCAGCGGGAATTAGGCATCGAGAAGGTCACCAAGCTCGCTTCCAATGAAAATCCGATCGGTCCGTCTCCGTTAGCCGTCCAAGCCATTCAAGCCTATTTGACAGATATTCATCGCTATCCCGACGCAGACACGCTTGATCTCTGTGCGGCCATTGCAAGCAAGCTTGAAGTTGCGCCAGACCAGGTCCTTGTCACGAACGGTGCCGACGAGCTCATTACGCTCCTTTCCGAGACGTTCTTAGAGGAAGGCGACGAGGTCATCGTGCCGTCTCCAACCTTCAGCGAGTACGAATTCGGCGCGAATCTGATGGGGGCACACATCGTACAGGTGCCGCTCGGCGAAGATTACCGTTATGAAATTGAGGATCTATTGGCTGCGGTAACGGACAAAACGAAACTGCTGTATATCTGCTCACCTAACAACCCGACGGGCACTTATATGAAAAAGCAGGATTTATACGCGCTAATGGATCAGCTCCCTCCGCATGTTTTGGTCATTTTCGACGGGGCTTACAGTCACTTTGTAACTTCAGACGACTATTGCGACGGGCTGGAACTCGTGCGTCAGGGATATCCGCTGATCGTCACGCAGACTTTCTCCAAAGTTTACGGTTTGGCCGGTATTCGTGTAGGTTACGGCATCGCTTCGGCAGCTATTTTGCACAATATCCGCCAAGTCAAAGAGCCGTTCAACGTAAACGCCTTGGCACAAGTCGGCGCTGTAGCCGCCATTCAGGACGATGCCCATCTGGAAGCGACACGGGAAATGAACGCGCTCGGCAGAGAGCGGTTATATGAAGATCTTCAGGAGCTGGGATTCAAATTCACGCGCAGTATGAGTAATTTCGTCCTTGTAGAGCTTGGGCCTGACGCGAAATCCATCTATGATCAATTGATGCGCAAAGGCGTTATTCTCCGGTATGCCGGCGCTTGGAATTTGCCCCATCATGTAAGAATTTCAATAGGGACGCCCGACGATCATCAAGTGCTGATCGACGCGCTCCGAGAGGTGCTTCAGGAATCCAAGGAACGGTTGGCTCTATCCACTCAGAAAGATTGACAAACTGCGAGCGTAGAGCGCATTGTTTGACAGCGGTAAAATATGCTACAATGCTAAAAATCGCTGTTTCTTGGAGGTTCGCTATGCTGAAGGAATTTAAGGATTTTGCTTTTAAAGGGAATATGGTCGATCTCGCCGTGGGGGTTATTATCGGTGGGGCTTTCGGGAAAGTCATTACATCCATCGTCAATGATGTGATCATGCCGCCTATCGGGCTGTTGCTGGGCAGAGTGAACTTTAATGAGCTTTTTATCTCCTTGAATGGTAACCATTACAACAACCTCGCTGAGGCTGCTGCTGACAAAGCGCCTGTTCTGAAATATGGGGCATTTATTTCTACCTTTTTGGACTTTTTAATTGTTGCCGCAGTCATTTTTATCGTTGTCAAACAGCTGTCCAAGTTCCGCAAAAAAGAGGAGCCGAAAGAAAAAGCACCTGCGACAAAAGCTTGCCCGCACTGCTTGTCGGATATTCCAGCGCAAGCAACGCGCTGCAAATTCTGTACGTCGGAGCTTGCCTCGGGTCCTTCGGTATCGGGAAGCATTCAGTAGATTAGAGAATGCCGCAGCCACACATAGAATAAAAGGAGTTAAGCGCATACCTTGCCGCTTAACTCCTTTTTATTTACTGCGGTGCCATGCCCTTGGTGCGCAGATCGGCGACTTCGCCCTGCGCGAACGCATCTCCCTGCAGCAGCTCCAGCAGCCGCGCCGCTGTAGATTCGGGCGACTGCAGCCCGCCGCTCGTATGCAGCTCCACGAACCGGCTATGCTGCGGGAAGTCCGCTTCGGATGCAGCGCGAATTTCCCGCTGCATCCCGGTATCGACCACCCCCGGTGCGACGGAGATCGCCTCCACCGGGTAGGGCTGGTTCGATTGCTCGACGCCAATGCAGCGCGTCAGCATGTCGATCCCGGCTTTGGCGGTGCAATACGCTCCCCAGCCGGGGTAAGGCTTTTTCCCCGCGCCCGAGGAGATCTGGACGACCCGCTTCACAACCGGCAGCGCCTGCGTCTGCCGGATGAAGCTGTTCGTCAGCAGCGCGGGCGCGACGAGATTGACCTGCAAGCTGCGCTGCAGGTCCTCCTGGTCAGCTCGGCCGATGAACGTCATCGGGGCGAGCTGGCCGGCGTTGTTGATCAGCGTGATCGCATCCGCTCGATCGACAAGGCCGAGGATTCGCTCCATCAGCGAATCCAGGCCGTCCGTTTGCGCCAAGTCGCAAGCATGAAAGGTGTATGCACCTTTCATGCTCAGCGCCTCTTGGCGGAGGCTTTCGCTTTCGCCGCGCGATACGCAGTGTACCGCGGCGCCCTGCTGCAGGAGCTGCCGCGCAAGCTCGGCTCCGAGGCCTTTGGAGCCTCCCGTGATGATATAGGTTGGCATGAAGGATGTTGGCTCCTTTTTAGATAGAAATGAGATCTCGTTTAGGGGACGTTAACGACGAAGGGAACCGTGAACACTTTGCCGCCGCGCTGAAATTCTCCCCAAATTTTGTAGACGCCGCTTTTCGGGAATGTTGTCATGAACTTCGCCTCCGGCCCTTTGGACTTCTCATCCGTCGGATGAACATGCAAATATTGATCCGCATTGGCGTCCAGAATGACCACGTGCCCTACTGCGCCTAAGTACGGCTGCAAGTCCTGAATTGGGGCTTTTGTAACAGCATCCTTGAACGTATAAGTTAAATTGAGCTCCATACCCGCCATGAGATGGTCGATATTTAAAGTAACCTCATTACCGTCAACTGTTCTGGTCAATGTACGGTCAGGCTCAATGAGAGCAGCGGGGGCCTTCTCCCCTTGTACAGTCAAGGAATAGCTCTTGACCGTTTTCTCTTTGCCGCTAGGCAGGAAATCCGCAAAAAGTCGATAGTCGCCCCCGGCCGGAAACTTCGTTGAAATCGTAAAAAGCCCATTTCCTTTATACTCCGGGTGCAGATGGCTGTAGTAGGAAAGATCCTTGCCCACAGCGATAAGATGCATCTTCTTCTCATGATTCAGGTCAAAATCGTTGACCGGCTTACCATTCATATCTTGGATTTGAATCGTAACCGTCGTCTCTTCTTTGGACTTCGCCGGTGATGCGGCCACTTGGAAGATCGCCTGCACTTGCTCCGCGCTTCCCGCCTCATGGCCCCCACCGTGTACAGAGTGATCCGTGGTCTGCGATTTCCCGCACCCGCTTAGAACAAGCGCCAATGACAACACGATCAGTCCGCTGAATCTCATTGCACGACGTCATACCCTTGCTCTTCGATGGCTTCTTTGATCGCTTCAACCGTCAGCTTGCTCTCATCGTATTCCACTTCCACCATTTTGCCGGCTAAGTTTACTTTCCCTACAGCACCAAGTTCTTTCATTGCTTTCTCGACGGTATTCACACAGTGATTGCAGGACATTCCTTCTACTTTTAAAATAATGCTGGACATTCGCTTTCACTCCTTTAGTTTAGTTTCGTTATTTCATTAGGGTGTTCATCGTTTTAAGCAGTTCATCGACAACATCCATGTCGCCTTCTTGAATGCGTTCGACGACACAGCTTTTGAGATGGCCGGCGAGCAGCAGCTTCCCAACGCCATTGAGCGCCGATTGAATCGCGGCAATTTGATGCAGTACGTCATCGCAGTACGTGTCTTTCTCAATCAAACCTTTGACACCGCGGACTTGACCTTCGATGCGGTTCAGCCGCTTGGTTAAATCCGCTTTGAGCTTATCGGAATGATGACTTTTCCGCTCCTGTCCATCCAAGCTGCAATGGTTCACTTCCGTGTCCAATTCCTTATTCATTGGGCTATCTCCTTTGAGGGCTATTTACTATTTATCATACCCCCATCCCGTATATTGTCAATCTTTTGGATTGTACATGACTTAAATTTTAACCTTTTGCAGCCTAAGGGCATTCAGCACTACCGAGACTGAGCTTAGCGCCATGGCGGCTCCCGCTACCCAAGGTTCAAGCAAGCCTAAAGCGGCGATTGGAATGCCGATTGTGTTGTAACCGAGCGCCCAGAACAAATTTTGCTTAATATTGCGCATCGTCCGTCTGCTCATTTCGATGGCGTCGGAAATGGAGGTCAGATCGCCGCGCATCAGCGTCACATCCGCTGCCTCCATGGCGACATCGCTGCCCGTTCCCATCGCCATGCCGGTATCCGCCATCGCCAAAGCAGGCGCATCATTGATGCCATCGCCGACCATCGCGACACGGAAGCCTTTCTCCTGCAGCTTTTTGACCTCGGCCGCTTTCCCTTCCGGCAAAATCTCCGCCAGCACCTGCTTGATTCCGGCTTGCTCGGCAATTGCTTTGGCCGTGCGCGCATTGTCGCCGGTGATCATTATCACTTGGATGCCCATTGCCTCCAAACGGGATACCGCCGCCTGCGACGTTTCTTTGATCGTATCGGCTACCGCTACAAAACCGGCATACGCGCCGTCGATAGCTGCCAGCATGACGGTTTTGCCATCGCGTTCCAAGCGTTCCATATCCGGCAGCGCACTGGCGATATCGATTCCTTGCTCGGTCAGCAGTCTTCGGGTGCCGATGAGGATCTGACTGCCTTCCACCTCGGCTTCCAAACCATAGCCCGGAATTGCCTTAAAGGCGGCAGCGTCCGGCAAGGACGGAATCGACGGCAGAATGCCTTGCACAATTGCTTCGGCGAGCGGATGCTCCGAATTGCGTTCTGCCCCTCCGATCAAGCGGAGGAAGGTCTGCTTATCCAGATGCGTCTGCACATCTGTAAGCTGAGGCTTCCCTTTCGTCACTGTCCCCGTTTTATCCAACACGACTACATCAATGTGATGGGCTGCCTCCAGATGCTCGCCGCCTTTGAACAGGATGCCTAATTCCGCGGCACGGCCGGACCCGGCCATAATCGAAGTCGGCGTTGCCAAGCCAAGGGCGCAAGGGCAGGCGATGACGAGAATGGCGATCGTTTTCTGAAGTGCGCCTGCGAAATTAGCCGGGTCCAGCCAGAAGTACCAAAGAACGAAGGCGATAACGGCAATCCCTACGACAATCGGGACAAAAATCCCCGAAATCACGTCAGCCACACGCTGAATCGGCGCTTTCGACCCCTGGGCTTCCTCAACTACTTTGATGATTTGGGACAGCACCGTGTCCCGGCCCACCTTGGTCGCCTGCATCCGCAGTACGCCGTTCTTATTCAGCGTTGCTCCGATCACTGTATCGCCTTCCCGCTTTTCAACCGGCAGGCTTTCCCCCGTCAGCATTGACTCATCAACCGAGGAATGCCCTTGTAAAACCGTCCCGTCAACCGGAATCTTCTCGCCCGGCTTCACGATGACGATATCCCCCGCAACCACTTCTTCGAGCGGGATGCTGAGCTCTTGCTCTTTCTCGCCGCGGATGACCCAGGCTCTTTTGGCCTGCAGGCCCATCAGAGATTTAATGGCTTCGGAAGTCCGCCCTTTGGCGAGCGCCTCGAACCATTTCCCAAGAATGACGAGTGTAATGAGGATCGCGCTAGTTTCAAAATACAACTCCGGCGCGTGGCTATGCCCGCTTTGCCCCGCCCACTGGACCGTTACGTACAGGCTGTAAAAGTACGCAGCCGAAGTTCCCAGCGAGATAAGCACATCCATATTGGCGCTTTTATTGCTGAGCGCTTTATAGGCTCCGATGTAAAATTGCCGTCCGATAATAAATTGGACCGGAGTCGCGAGCGCCAACTGCATCCATGGATTCATCAAAATCTCCGGCAGCCAAATCCAAGACGTAAAAGAAAAGTGGCTGACCATCGCCCACAATAATGGAAAAGAGAGAATCGCTGAAATCCACAGCTTCTGCTTATGCTTCTGAATTTCTTTCGCCCGATGCTCGCCTGTTGCGGCTTGTTCTTGTTTGCGCGCCGCTTCGTATCCCAGCTTGGCGACTCGCGCTTGCATATCGTCCGGCGTTACTTCGGAAGGCTGGTACACAATCCGTGCCGTTTCCATGGCCAGATTGACCGAAGCCTGCGATACACCGGGCATTTTGCTCAGCCCTTTTTCAATTCTCGTCGCGCATGCCGCGCAGGTCATACCCGTAATATCGAAATCAACCGTAGCGGTTGATCCGCTTGCCGCTTGCTGTCCTGCAGCTTCATTGCTCATATTATTTTCACCTCGCAGTGGATTGTTTATGTTTGCCGTTCATGTTTATATAGTATACCCCCCTACCCTATATTGTCAAGTGGTACTCGAATGATTTTTGATGCACAGCATATGCAAAAAAGAGCGCAGGCCTTCGTGTGACGGCCGATAGACCTAATGGCTATGCCCTGGAATTCCATGAATGGACTAATGGCCATTCCAGAATTCCATGAATAGACTAACGGCTATGTCTGGAATTCCATGAATGGACTAATGGCCATGTCCGGAATTCCACGAATGGACTAACGGCCATGTCCGGAATGCAGCCGATAAGTGCGGTTTTACCGCTCGGATTGGCCTCTCACTATTTAGTGGGAACAATAGTCCTCTATTTGCCTTACAAGCAACCCTTTCACAATTTTGAGGGCACGCTGTTCCGCTATTTTGCCGATAGAGCACGATGTGATGGCTGCTTGGGGGAATTAAAGCCCTATAGTTCCGTCTGTGGCCTACAAGCGGCATGTTTTGCTCAAATAGTGTCCTGTAGGTCCCCTTCACATGTAAAAAGGCAGAGCCAAAATTGGAACGTGCGAGAATGGAACAATATCCTGGACATTTCTATGACTTGTGGATATCCTTCTGTGCAGTTATACTTCCGCGGTCAAAATAGAGGAAAAATCCCCCTCTAATTCGACTGCAGATGCTTGTCAGATTCATTTAGCAGGAAAAACTCCCTCTTCTTGGGCCGATTTCATTACGATTCCCGGAATCCGATCAACACAACGGGAGTTTTTTCTTCTAATATCCCTCAGAGGTCATCATTCAAGCAATTTAGAGGGAATTTTTCCAGTTACCTTCCTCCGCGTTCTTCGTAATGCTTGGTTTTGGAACCATCCTGCATCTACCTATGGGACAGCCTCTTATTCTCCGCTCACCTTAACTCTCTGCCGCATCCCACATTTTCCGAGTACCCAAAGACGTAATACGTCAGTCGCCTACAGGCCCTCATTGGACGAAATCCAATGAAAACGCCTTGCACACGTGTTATTTCTTCTTATCGTTGGAATCCATCCAACGAGTCTGAACCTCTGGGACAGCTCCTGCATAATTTCCTAAACAACAAAAAAACTGCCCCCAAAGTAGATTTCTCTACTGGGAACAGCCTCTATCCCATGCTGTAGCTTCACTCCATCGAGCTATTTCAATTCAACAAATTCATCCCTAAGCTGTGTATTTCAGCCTCCATCTCCCGCCGCAGCGACATTTTATCGCTTTCTTCCATAAAAGCGGCATCTACCCCGTTCATGACAAGCTTCACAAGCTCAAGCTCCGTGAAGCCAAAGCGGTCGGACAGCACGCGGTATTCATTGGTGATGTTCGTTCCCGACACGCTCGGATTGTCCGTGTTAATGGTGACGAGGAGCCCCTGATCCAAATATTCGCGTATCGGATATGCTTCCCAACCGGAGACGGCCTTCGTTTGGATATTGCTGATCGGGCACATTTCCAGCGGGATGCGGCGGCTTTTGACCATTTCCAGAATGTCGCTGTTCTCCTTCAATCGAACGCCATGCCCGATGCGCACAGCGCCTAGATTCGTGACGGCTTCATACACATTCATCGCTCCCGCGGCTTCTCCGGCATGAATGGTGACGGGGATACGCAGCTTGCCCGACTCCGCAAAAACCTCACGGAACCATTCCGGCGGATAAGACGCCTCATCACCGGCCAAATCGACGGCGACTACGCCTTTGCCAACATACTTGGCGGCCGCCCGGATTACTTCCAAGTTGCTTTCGCAGGAATGATTTCTCATGCAAATCGCAATAACGCCGGCTTTTACGCCGAAATCCCGCTGTCCGCGCTTCATCCCTTCAACCACGTAATGAATGGTTTCTTCCACGGTCAAACCGTTTTCGCGGTGCAGCTGCGGGGCAAAACGAACCTCCACATACTTGCAGTTTTGCTCGGCCGATTGCTGAGCGACCTCATAGGCAACCCGCTCCAACGCTTCACCCGATTGCATAAAACGAGTCGTGAAATCAAATTTGCTTAAATATTCGATGAGGCTGCCGCATTCCTCGCTTACACGCATATGTGGAATTAATTCATCTTTATCGTACACAGGAAGATCAATGCCTTGATCCAGAGCAAGCTCCAGAATGGTTTCCGGCTTCACGCTCCCGTCCAAGTGCAAATGAAGATCAACTTTAGGCAGTCGCGCGAGCCAATCGTATGTTAGATTATATGCCATATTCTATCATTCCCTTCGTTGTTTTAAGTTGAAAACAAGCATCATACGCCGTATGCCGTAAATAATAATTTTATTAACTTTAAAACAATGTTACTTATATGTCAATATATATAACAAAAATATTTTCTACCTACCATATACGTAATATTTTATGACACAAATAAAAATTTCGCGTTTATTTTTTCAAAGGCTGCTGACTATTTATAATGAACTGAACCAAGTAATCCTTCATAAAATGAAATTGGTCATTTGACTAATTCATCAAAATGTGGAGGTTAAAAAATGTTAAGTTTTCACGCAGAACGCCAAATGATTCCTCATCCAATCCTTTTGGAGGCAAGACAAATTGCTTCGAATCAAATTTTATTGACATATGATAAGCGAGCTGATTTTGCGTCAGCAACAAATGTTTCGAATTATTGGATTAGAAGTAATATGGGTCCTGTCGGTATCGCGAGCGTAGGAATGAAAGATGCACTTACAGCTGAAAACGCTATACGCCCCGATATGGCAATGATAACGCCTGCTGACAATTCCATGATGAGATACGTCTTGACATTTAGGGTAAATGCGATGTCCGGCATAATGTATACTGTACTTCCTTGTTTTGTTAACTTAGAAGGCATGTCTGGATTTAGAGGAGAAAACTGGGCTCCTTTCAGCAAAAATATGTTTATTGGCATGTAAATCAGACCCTTGTACCGAGACTTAACTTATCCGCCCTTTCAATGGGCGGTTTTTATTTGCTTCTAGTCAACGTTATTTTTTTCAAAAAGCAGTATTGTGCAGAAAGTTAGCCATTGTCTGCATTAAATCCCTATTCCCCACAAGGTATAATAAAGCCACGATGCTCTTGTAAGCGCATCCATGACGAATAATAAGGAGGTCATCTTGGGGTGTGCCGACGCACCCGTGAACATGAATAATTTTTAAACGATTTGACTCCAAGGAGGTTGTAGAAATGTTTAAAAATGCGAAGCGTTTCGTTCAAACAGCTTGCACCATCGCGCTCGGCTCTCTCCTTATTTCATCCTTCGTCATCCCGGCGCCTGCCGCACATGCCGCGGTACCCAGACAAATGGAAAAGCTGGACCGGGGACTGGTAGCCGTCAAGGTAGCAACGGGCGTTCTTGTCAGCTGGAGACTTCTGGGCACGGAAGCAGCCGCTACATCATTCAACGTATACCGCAATGGCGTAAAGCTGAATGCCTCCCCTATTACAACTAGCACAAACTATCAAGACAACTCAGGAACGACAAGTTCCAGCTATACGGTCCGGGCCGTCGTAGGCGGCGTCGAGCAAGCTGCATCCGCTGCCGTGACCCCCTGGGCAAACAATTATCTGGACGTCCCGATTCAAAGACCGGCAGGCGGTACAACGCCAGACGGCGTAAACTATACTTACAATGCCAATGACGCGAGTGTGGGCGACTTGGACGGCGACGGACAGTATGAAATTATTTTGAAATGGGACCCCTCGAACTCCAAGGACAATTCGCAAGATGGCTATACCGGTGAAGTGTTCATCGACGCTTATAAGCTTAACGGAACCCTGCTATGGCGAATTTCTATGGGGAAAAACATTCGGGCCGGCGCTCACTATACGCAATTCATGGTCTATGATTTGGACGGCGACGGGAAAGCCGAAATTGCGATGAAAACCGCAGACGGCACGAAGGACGGCAAAGGCACATTTATTGGCAGCTCAACCGCCGATTATCGAAATTCTGTGGGCAGAGTGCTGAGCGGTCCTGAGTATTTGACCATTTTCGAAGGGGCCACTGGCAAAATTCTGACCACGACCAACTACGATCCGCCTCGGGGCACGGTAGGAGATTGGGGCGATACGTACGGCAACCGCGTAGACCGCTTTCTGGCGACAATCGCCTATCTCGACGGGGAAAAGCCAAGCTTGGTGATGGCCCGCGGCTATTACACGCGCACGGTATTAGTGGCGTACAACTGGCGTGGCGGAACGCTCTCCAAACTGTGGACGTTTGACACCGACACATCCGGAAACTCGGCCTATGCAGGCCAAGGGAACCACAGCCTGACCGCGGCCGATGTCGATGGGGACGGCAAGGATGAAATCGTGTACGGCGCGATGACCGTGGACGACAACGGAGCAAAGAAATACAACACGGCATTAGGGCACGGCGACGCTCTGCATGTAGGCGATCTTGATCCGAACAACCCGGGACTGGAAGTTTTCAAAGTCATGGAGAACACAAGCGCCACATATGGAGCCGCTGTTTGGAATGCAGGCACTGGCGCTATACGTTGGGGTGTGAATACAGGCGCTGACACCGGCAGAGGTATGTCCGCCGATATTGATCCGAGATATGCAGGCGAAGAGGTTTGGGCAAGCAACGGTGTTGGATTGTACCAAATCAACGGCACCAAAATCAGCTCAACCGCACCTTCCTCCATCAACTTCGGCATCTGGTGGGACGGCGACGTATCCCGTGAGCTGCTTGATCATAATTGGGATGGCACCAATGGCGTCGGCAGAATAGACAAGTGGAATTACACCAGTCTCAATACAACGACTCTATTAACCGCAACCGGCACTCTTTCCAACAATGGCACCAAAGGGACTCCTAGTTTGCAAGCCGACATTTTGGGAGACTGGCGTGAAGAGGTTATTTGGCGGAAGTCGGATAACACTGCGCTGCGCATCTATGCAACCCCTTACGAGACCAGCACGCGCCTTTGGACTTTAATGCATGATCCGCTTTACCGTCTGGACATCGCCTGGCAAAATGTGGCCTACAACCAACCGCCGCATACCAGCTACTTCCTGGGAACTGGGATGGCGGCGCCAACGCAGCCGAATATTTATGTAACTCCATAAAGTCAATAAAGGGCTATCTCAAAGGTCATCAAGACCGGAGTGATAGCCCCTTTCTATTATGCGGCCCCATTAATTCGTCGTAGGGAGTTTATGTTTTCTAAAAAAAGCCGGTGGCGTGCCATAGAAAGCAGCAAACTGCCGGGAAAAGTAAAACGGATGGTTAAACCCGACCTCCTCGGCGATTTCCGCAATCGTCAGCGACGTCGTTTCCAGTAGCTTTTTGGACTGTCTGAGACGGATCTTGTTCAACATTTCCATAACCGATTCGCCCGTCTGTATTTTGAATAAGTGAGCGAACCTGGAAGGGGACAGATTAACTATAGCCGCCAACTCCGGTACGTTAAACGGCTCTTTATAATGCTGCGATATCAGCTTTATCGTGTTTTCCACGCGCGGATCCATGGGATGCTGTGTTTCCTGGACGTTTTTGGATATCAGGAGGAGGATTTCCTCCAAGGCATTTACAGCCAACCTCTCCGAAAACAGATGGGATTCTTCATTATACCGGATCAGGCTAGTGAAGGCCCCAGCGAGATGCTGCCATTCTTGTTCGTTCTCAAAACGGGCAAAACGGATTCCCTTAACGGCTTCAGGGAGCTGCAGCAAAGGCAGCCAATCTTCTCTGGGAACAAAATGACACCAAAAAAATTCCCATTCGGTGTTTTCCGGAGTGCCATAATAATGCGGCGTACCCGGCGTAATTAACGTAATTTCACCTTCGGGACATTCGCAGGTTTCATGGCCGTTGTGGAATAAACCTTTTCCGTGCAAGGTCATGGTGAGATAAAAATCCTTCGTTCCTTTCGACCGCTTAACCCGGTAGCCAAACGGCTGCCGGTACCGGCCGGAAACTAGTTTTCCAGGGATCGTCGTGCGGTTCTCTTGGGCAGAAAAACACATAAATTCCGACATACGTTGGATTCCCCCAATTCCTAGATATAAACTAGTATATCGCACTTTCCTTCCGCTGAATAACCTTCAGCGCTTCCCGTACGCTGAGCGGCGAAAGCTCGGTCTCGGCGACAAAAGCCTGCACGGCGGCAGCGTCCGTTTTCGAGTATTCCCGCAGCGCCCAGCCAATCGCCTTGCGGATGAAAAACTCATTGGACTCCGCCATTCGCCGAATGCAGCCGAACAGAAGCGGCACATCTGTGCGCTGCTTATACTTCAGCTGGAACAAAATAGCCGTCCGCTGCAGCCACATATTACCTGAAGCGAGCCATTTCTCCACATAGGCCGGAATGAGGTCCGGATATTTCTGCAAATGAACGCCGATCAAATGGTCAGCTATCGTATCCACGGTGTCCCACCAGGAATTCGTCACGACCATGCGTTCCAGCACCTCAATGTGCTCCTTCTCCGCATCTTTGCGAAGCTGAGTAAGCAGCAGCAGCGCCGTGTAATGAAACTCCCGCTCGGGCAAGGCCCAGAGCTCCTCCGCCACTTTCACGCCTTCGGCCCCTTTGGGATAGCCGTGCTCTTTCCAAAACTGCTTCGTCAGCGCCACGCGCTGCGGATTGCGAATGCCGAGAAACGGGAAATGGTTGCGCATATAAGCGGCCATCGCGGCTGCGTCGGTCTCGCTGCTGTGCGCTCTCAGCAAAGCTTCCAGCTGATTCGTATAGGGTGATGTCATCGTTTACACGCCTCCTTTTAAACTACGAGCTATTGCTTTATTCTAGCAATTCCGCTTTGATTCGGGTATGCTTATAGCAGAATTTTTATATAGACTACCTATCGGAACGGAGAGGAACACATGACTTACAAATTAGTAGCATCGGATTTAGACGATACGCTTTTGCGTGATGACCTGACCATTTCCCAGGAAACGATTGATGCGATGCATCAAGCGGTTGCCCGGGGCGTGACGGTTACAATTGCGACAGGAAGAAGCTTTCCTTCCGCAGCCAAAATTGCCAACCAAATCGGGCTTAACGTACCGATCATTACGTATCAAGGCGCTTCGATCAAAAATCTCCTCGACGAGGAAGTCCTTTATGAGCGTATGGTACCGGTAGAAAGCGCCCGTTTCCTGCTCGATTTTTGCGAAAAGAGAAATCTCCATCTTCAGCTTTACCATGGCGACCAGCTTTATGCGGGAGAAGATAACGATAAAATCAAAAATTACGTGCGCCTTTCCAAAACGCCTTACATCATCGGCGACCTGCGCCAATGGATCGACATTCCTCAGCCGAAAATGCTGATCGTGGATAAACCGGAAGTTTGCGACCAACTCCGTGAGGAACTGCTTCCTTTGCTCGGCGATCAATTGCACATTACGAAGTCCAAGCCGCACTATTTGGAATTCATGCACAAAGAAGGCACCAAAGGTCACGCGATCGCCTTCCTGGCGAACCATATCGGCTGCACGCTGGAAGAAGTCATTGCCCTTGGCGATGCGTGGAACGACCGTGAAATGCTGGAAGTCGCGGGACTGGGTGTTGCGATGGATAATGCGCTGCCGGAGCTTAAAGAACTGGCTAATTATGTTACCAAAAGCAACAATGAAGACGGCGTTAGACACGTCATTGAGAAGTTTATTTTAAACGCGTAAGCGAGAGACCGGTTCCCTGCATGATGAACGATTATGCAAATAAACCACATTGTATAGAGGAAGCAATATAGTTTCCTTTGTACAACGTGGTTTTTTATGATATTTAGTCGGCTGTCACTGGATCTCTTTCGCAAAAAGAGTATAAGGCTATGACGATAAACAATGCTAAATATAAAGTAATGACACACAATGAGACCCACAACGTCCCATCGGCCAGTATTTTCTTACCCCCGAGCATATATTGATCCAATTTAAGATGAGGAATAAACGTGTATTTAAACCACGCATACTTCGAAAGTAAAAGTACGGATACGGCTCCGCTTATCCAAACTAACATGGAACTTATAATAGCAATGGCAGATTTCTTAAAGATGCATGAAAGCATAAATGAGATCGTTGCAACGAATATAATATATATTAAATTTGTCATACTAAGCTGCAAAATTTGAACAATTAAATTAACTTCAACTAAATTTCCGTTCTCAATAATAACATCTTTGTAATCTTGAGCTTGACCATCTATGAATATCGCTCCTGCAAGTAGTGAGGTTCCAAGCATTACCACTAAGAATAAAAAACTTTGTATTACAATTGTTATGTATTTGGCTAACCATAGCTTCCATCTTCTGAAAGGTGACACGAATAATTGATAAATGGTCCCATTCCTATATTCATCTGAAATAATGCTTGATGCTTGAGCAATCATAAAAATCACGAGAACGCCAGCATTATCTAAAACGGCCTTGGCATATTTCCAATTCCCCCATGTGTTGCAGGGAATATTTTTCTCCAAACAAGCTTTAAGCTTCGTTAATTCGTAGCCTGATTCATGCGCTTGTTCCATAATGGAGATTTTTTCCTCAGTGATTTGTTTCCAAGATCTACGATCTTGACCAGCATCATGACGCAAAAAAAGCAACGTAAAAATAATTATTATGATAATAAGGACTAGTGTCCTCAGCCTATATAAGTGCTTAATCATTTCATTATTAATTAGCGTGAACATTTGACTAGTGAACTTCATAAATCATCTCCCTACTATTTTCAAATATTTCTCTTCTAAATTTTCCTTCATTGGTATGGCCGCGACAATATCCACGCACAACGCTGCGCATTCGTTTAATATTTTTGAAATCTGCATTGGCGAAAGTTTTGCAATTATCGTTTTGTGTTCCTGATAAACAATACTGACTCCTTTTTCAGTAAGAATATGAGCTAACGCAGGTAATTTATTTGCATCTTTCAATTCAATTTGATATCGCGTTTCTTCCATTTGGAACAATTCATTCATACTCTCAATACTTAAGATCTTGCCTCGGTTAATAAAAACAACACGATCACACAAACTTTCCATATCGCCTAATGCATGGCTTGAAATAATGATGCTTACCCCTTTTTCCAATGCCAAGTTCTTTAAAATAGTACGCAATTCTTGAACTCCTGCCGCGTCAAGCCCATTAGTCGGTTCATCCAAAATCAACAAAGACGGTTGATTTAGAAGAGCAACCGCTAGTCCTAGCCTCTGATTCATACCCAATGAATAATGCTTAACTTTTTTCTTCATATTTTCTTCCATACCAACCATTATGATAATCTCTTCAATATACGTACGATCTACATTGGCATGATGATGAACATGTAAAAGTAGATTTTTATACCCGCTTAAGTGTTTATAAAATCTTGGCACCTCTATAATTGCCCCAACCTGACTCATAGCTTCTTCAAACTGGGTCGCAATGTTTTTGCCATTGATTTCAATAGCCCCCGATGTAATCTTTGATAACCCTAACATCATCTTCATAAGCGTCGTCTTGCCTGCTCCGTTTGGACCAAGCAATCCTATTATTTCACCTTCATGCACTTCGAAATTCACACGATCAACCAAGGTCTTTTTTCTAATTATTTTAGTAACATTTG
Source organism: Paenibacillus sp. FW126-R14 (assembly GCF_058789495.1). Lineage (NCBI taxonomy): Bacteria > Bacillati > Bacillota > Bacilli > Caryophanales > Paenibacillaceae > Paenibacillus > Paenibacillus sp. FW126-R14. The sequence continues at coordinate 22,853 of NZ_JBYTBS010000066.1, forward strand.
TTAAACAGACTCTATTCGGAACCTTCATGATCTCGTCTCCAATCTAATCTTTTCCGTTACTGTAACTAAAATTTTAGATCGTCCAGATTCATTTCTTTTACTCCAGATATGATTTGCTGAGAGAAGTCTTCCCAGAATACACCGGAAGAATAATTAAATTGCAGTGAAAATGAATCCCTTGCTGGTTCATAGGTCATTTCACATTTAATGAGTTCCAACTCATTTACAATGTTACTATTTCCTTCATTCCTTTTATTTAGATCAAGTAAAGAAGCCAGCTCATCAGTATTCAAACAAAGATGCATCGTTTGATTTATCGCATCAATATGAGCAATTTGCCTTTTATCTGATGTATATAAGGTCAAATATTTGAAGTTGGGAATTCCAACACTCCATTCAGATGAGTAAGGAAATTCGTTGTGTGCGAAAAACTTATAAATGCTTTTGAAGCCCTCAATTTCTCCTTCTAATACACTTGTATTAAATCTTCCTTTCTTGCCGAAAGGAGAATAAACATGATTAATCGGAAGATTTAATGTGTAAGCAATGCGATTATCAAAAATAACTTCGCGACTTAATAACTGTACCTCATTAGAAAAAAGTGTTATCCCACGAGGAATATGCTGTGATTCACAAATTTGGATAAAGTCAGCGTGTCCCTCTCTTTGCCCAATTAACTTAGCCTCCATATTTTTGAATACCTCTTTACAAGGTTGATTGAGTGCAACAATATAGCTTGAAAAAGGATCCAATGCACTAAGATTTTTCGTCATTTCAAGAGACCCTATTACATACTCTACTTCGCTTATAATAGGTATGAATCTAATATAGTCTGACTCCTCTAATAACTCATGAAATAATAGTGGTATTTCTTCAGGAATATTGGGGCTTAAAAACGTTAACTCGTTGTATTCTTTTATTGTTGTATTCATATTTTTTTTGAGCCGGCTTACGATTCTTGATTCATTTCTTTCCGTGTCTGTATGATAATGAAGCTTATAGTTCGTTGAATAGAGGCAAAGTACTTCGAGCAAATTTTCCGTTAATTTAACATCAGTACCTTTATAGTTATAAAAGCTTAGCATCTCATTCTCCTTGACTTCAAAGTATATTGTTCTAATTATCGAATAGAGTAACTCCAACACTATTATGAATATACAAAACATTCCAGTTACTCTATTCGATAAATTATTAAGCTTTAATTACAGTAAAAGTAGAACCCAACCTCCTGCTTGGATTGCTCCAATTACCCACGTAATGGCCGCTGCCACCGCTGCCCCTGCAACAGCTAAACCCAGATATTTAGCAATATCATCAGCTACCCCTCTTAATTCAGCAAAAAACTGTTTAATTCCATCAATGGGATTGCTACCGCAATACTGATAAGATTTGTTAGTTTTGCTTTCGTAAAATTTATAACAACTCCCTTCTTTATAAGCATGTACATTTAACAAATGTACATAACCAGAAAGTGTCCATAAATTAATATTTTGATGCGGTTTATTCCCAACTATATACAGTATAGTAATTTGGGATTATGCTTGTACATATACCAAATGGTAGTTTTTGTAATTTTTGTCTCGTTAAAAATCATCCATTACGGAGGAATTATATGTGAATTTCCTATCTTTCACATGCCAGCGTTACCATACTTTTTACAAAAGTTTTGAAGATATCGATATGAAACTAAAGATTGACTGGTATCGGATCATTAAAGAACACGACTTAAATTGCGACTCTACCGGATTCATAGCTGAGGCTAATGGCGAATTATTGAAAGAGAATTTATCACTCATAGATTGCGTTCGAAATGTACTCTCAGTTGAAAGGTTACTACCGATAATTCCATATGCCTTTGTTTTAACAACACCCTCAGGGGAAGTAATTGACATTATTTCGGAAGCTGTACCTTCTAACGATTGCAAATTAAAAATCGGCACAAATTTATCTTTGGAGTATGGGGGGATTAATGCGATTTCAGTCTCAATAAAACTAGGTGAAACTGCAGTAATTTGCGGTTCTGAGCATACCTTCTCTTTTTTTTCCAAATGCAATTGCATATGCTCTCCTTTAAGAGCCTGTAACGAGATTGTTGGCTACATTGCACTTGTCTTATCTTCGGAATCAGATTTTCTGTTTGCTCTGCCCTACCTGGAAAATCTGAGCAAATGGTTTGAACACAAATTGGTTTGTTCAGACTCAAATCTTCGTATGAAATATTTAATGGGTTTGCTGAGCAAGTACTTTCTAACGGAAAGAGAGAAAGAAGTTGGACTACTGTGGCTTGAGAATCAAAGCGTGGAACAGATTTCGAAGAATTTATTTATTGCAAAGGGAACCGTTCAGCAAATAATAAAGAAAATATATATTAAAACAGATGTCGATAGTCATGGAAAGTTTATTTGTAAGTTTCTTTCTGAGTTTTACTAGTACTTTTTGGACATATCTTGTCCCTCCTCCCTATATATTTTAAATAGAAAGAACGATTTCTCCGGAGGTGCTTCCATTTGGACAATTACCCGTTAACGCTGCGCTCTCTTTTTGAGCGGTCCCAAACTTTGTTCCCTAAAAAAGAGGTTGTTTCACGGACACTGAACGGCATTCACCGGTATACGTACGCTGACTTTGGCAAACGCGCGAAGAGGCTGTCCAGTTCCCTGCAAGCGCTCGGCGTCAAGCCCGGAGATCGGATTGCCACCTTTGCCTGGAATCATCATTGGCATTTGGAAGCTTATTTTGCCATCCCCTGCATGGAAGCCGTTCTGCATACCGTCAATATTCGCCTCCCCGCCGAACATATCGCCTATATTCTCAATCATGCCGAGGACCGTTTCCTCTTCGTTGATGAGACCTTGCTGCCTATTATTGAAAAAATAAAAGATCAACTAACGACCATCGAAGGCTATATCATCATGACGGATAAAAAGGAGCTGCCGCCTACTTCTTTACAGCCTGTCTATTTATATGAGACCATGATAGAGAGCGGGGATCCTCATTTTACATATCCTGAATATATAAATGAAAGCGCTCCCGCCGGCATGTGCTATACGTCCGCTACAACCGGAAATCCCAAGGGTGTCCTGTACTCGCACCGCGGGATTTATCTGCATTCGCTCACCATCGGTTTGACGGATACGCTGGGCCTCTCAGAACGCGACGCTGTGATGCCAATCGTGCCGATGTTTCACGTTAACGCATGGGGGCTGCCCTTCGCTTCCGTCTGGTTCGGCAGCAAACAGGTGCTTCCGGGACCGGCGCCAACACCGGACATTCTGCTCCGTCTGATCGCAGACGAGAAAGTCACCATTGCGGCAGGCGTGCCGACGGTTTGGACAGCCGCGCTTAAAGCGCAAGAAGCTCTGCAGCTTGATCTGTCTTCCTTGCGCGCCGTAGTCTGCGGCGGATCTGCCGCCCCGCGTTCACTCATTGAAAGCTATGAGCAGCGGCTGAAAGTGCCGTTCTTTCACGCTTACGGCATGACCGAAACGTGTCCGCTTGTGACGGTTGCCCGGCTAAAGAGCTATCAAGACGAGGCTCCGTTAGATGATCAATACGATACGCGGGCGATGCAGGGGCTGCTGGTGCCCGGGCTTGATATGAAAATTGTCGGACCTCGGGGCGAAGTCGCTTGGGACGGTAAAGAAATGGGCGAAATTTGGCTGCGCGGGCCTTGGGTCGCGACAGAATACTACCAAGACGTTCGAACTGCCGAGACTTTCCAAGAGGGCTGGTTCCATAGCGGCGATATTGCGGTGATCAACAGCGAAGGATTCGTAAAGCTGGTGGACAGAGCCAAAGATTTGGTCAAAAGCGGCGGGGAATGGATTTCATCCCTCGATTTGGAGAATGCGCTAATGGCCCACCCGAATGTTTTTGAGGCTTGTGTCATCGGCGTGCCGCATCCCAAATGGGATGAGCGGCCCCTCGCCTGCGTCGTCCTGAAGGACGCTGCGCTGCAAGCCGGCGACAAAAAGGATTTGCTCTCTTTTATCGAAGACAAATTCGCCAAATGGTGGATTCCGGACGATGTGGTTTTCCTTCATGAAATCCCCCGTTCCTCGGTAGGCAAATTCATGAAACGCGAGCTGCGCGAGCAGTATCGAACCTATTTCTCAGGAGAATTTAAAAATGAAGGGCAGTGAAGATATGTTCGATGCATCTTTGTTGAAAGATAAAGTCATTCTCATTACTGGCGGGGGCACCGGACTGGGGCGCGCTATGGGGGAGCGCTTCCTGGAGCTGGGGGCGCGGCTCGCAATTACTAGCCGTCGCGAGGAAGTGTTGGCTAAAGCCGCTGCCGAAATGGGCGGCGAAGTGTTCTACAAAAGCTGCGATGTTCGCGATCCGCAGCAAATCGCAGAGATGGTGTCCGCCGTGGAGCAGCATTATGGCCGGATTGATGTGTTGATTAACAATGCGGCGGGCAATTTCGCCAGTCCTACGGAGAAGTTGTCTCCGCGCGCAGTTGATGCGGTGCTGAATATCGTCCTTCACGGCACGTTCTACACCACGTTGGAAGTGGGCAAAAGATGGATCGAGCAAGGCGGCGGCGGGACGATGCTGAACATCGTCACCTCCTATGCCTCCACCGGCTCGGCCTTCGTTGTGCCGTCGGCGGCGGCGAAGGCCGGCGTGCTCGCCTTGACGCGCTCGCTTGCCGTCGAGTGGGCGCGCCATGGCATCCGGCAGGTCGCTATCGCGCCGGGGCTTTTCCCGACCGACGGCGCTTGGAGCCGATTGGCTCCTACGCCCGAGCTGTCGGGGAAGCTGCTGAACCGCGTGCCGCTGCGGCGGGTCGGAGAAAAAGATGAGCTCGCGAACCTCGCGGCTTATCTGATTTCGGACTACGCCGGGTACATCAACGGCGAAGTCGTCACGATCGACGGCGGCGAATGGCTGCAGGGCGCCGGGCAGTTCAACGATCTGCTCGAGGTAACCGAGGAGCAGTGGGTCGGCCTTGCGGAAATGACGCGCAAGGGGAAGTCATAGGCGTGGCCCGCGCGGACGAGCCAAATAAAATCGCCACCCCGCAAGGCCTCAAGGCCCGCAGGATGGCGACTGATCTACGTTTTAGTCAAAATAAACTTCGATGCCCTTTTCGCTCGACTCATAAATCGCGCACAAGATTTTGGTCAATTCCACGCCGTCCCGGACAGGTGAAATCAGCTCTGCACGGCCTAGGCAAGCCTGCACGAAATGGTCGATTTCATTGCGGAAGCCGTCCATGAACTCGAACGACGGATGATCGATCTGCGGCGTGACATTGATGATCGTGTCGTGCTTCTCGCTCACGATGCTGAATTCCGGCTCGATCTCAGCTCCGCCCCGGTCGCCGTAAATCTTCACCGCGAATTCATTCTTCTTCGCGTGCAGGGTGAAGGAGACGTCGACCATGAGCGACGCGCCGTTCTCAAACCGGATGAGCGCATTAGCCATGTCTTCCACAGTATTCCGAGAGGCATCGTAATCCGCTGCCTTATAGAAGTTCAAGTTCTTAATATGCGAACGGTTGCCCAGCTTCGTATACGTGTTCCCGCTGACCGATTTCACCTTCGGCCGTCCCATCATGTACCAGCATAAGTCGATGACATGAATGCCGATGTCAAAAAGCGGACCGCCGCCAGCCCGCTCCTTGTCGGCGAACCAGCCGCCGGGGTTGCCCAACCGGCGCAAGTACGAAGCCTTGGCGTAGTACACCTCGCCAAGCTCGCCTGCATCAATGAAGCGGCGCAGCACCTGCGCATTCGTGCCATAGCGGCGGACGAATCCGACCATCAGCAGCTTGCCGCTGCGGCGAACGGCCTCCTCGACGAGCAAAGCTTCTTCAACGGTCGTGCAAAGCGGCTTCTCGCACAGCACATGCTTGCCCGCCTCCAGCGCAGCGATGCTCAACGCGCCGTGCGTGTTGTTCCACGTGCAGATGCTCACCGCCTCGACCTCCGGATCAGCGAGCATCTCACGATAGTCGGTGAAAGCCACCTTCGCCCCGTACTTTTGAACAGCCGCGCGCGCCCGCTCTTCGTTCATATCGACGATGCCATAAAGCTCGACTTCAGGATGCTCCATATATGAGGTCAAATGTGCGTCGGAAATGGAGCCGGCGCCGATCACCGCTACTTTTAATTTCGTCATGATGTCCCTCCGATAGACGATGAATGCCGTATCTTTTTGCAAACTTAGCCTTTTACAGCCCCCGCCGTCATGCCTTTCATAATCTGCTCCTGGAATAGCAAGAACACGACAATAGTCGGCAGCACGGCAATCGCCAGCGCGGCCATCGTCAGCTCGTAATCGGTCATATACCCTGTAGCAAAAGCGGACAGGCTCAACGGAACGGTCTTCAGCGCAGGCTTGCTGATAAATACCAGCGCAAATGCAAAGTCATTCCAAAACCGCAGAAATCCTAAAATCGCAACCGTCGAAAGCGCCGGCAAGCTCAGCGGCAGCATCATCCGGAAGAAAATCCCCCAATAGCCCGTTCCGTCGATCAAAGCCGCTTCCTCAATCTCTTTGGGGATGGTGACCAAATAAGCGGCAACCACGAAGATGGCTAGCGGAAGTTCAAAAGCCGTATAAGGCAGGATAAGTGCGCCGTACGTATTGAGAAGGCCGACTTTTTTCATGATAATAAAGAGAGGAACTAAAGTGCTGTGAATCGGAATGAGCATGCCGAGCAGGAATAATCCCATGAAGAACGGCTTTAATTTGAACTCAAACCGCGATAAAACAAAGGCTGCCAGCGCACCCAGCACTAATGTCAGCACCAGAGAGGCAATCGTGACAACGGTGGAATTCCATAGCGAGAGACCCATGCCGGATACTTTCCAAGCCCGGACGATATTGTCCCATTTCCAAACCGTAGGCAGCAAAAACGGCCGCGAATAAAACTCTTCATTCGACTTTAACGCACTCATAAATAACCAAATGAGCGGGTACAACGTAACTAGCGCGTACAAGCTAAGCAAAATATTAACGACGCCTCGCGTCCAAGCTTTCCTTTTCTTACCTCCAGCGGGAAAACCCGTCTGCATCGATACAACCTGCTCCATAGATGTCCCTCCTGAGAGAACTCTTTTCCTTGATTTCTAACGATAATCCCGCTTCATAAGACGTTGGCTGCCTACGATCAAAATTAAGCTAAGAATGATGATGGCTGTGGAAATCGCGCTTCCGAAGCCGAAACGATACACATTGAAGGTACTGTTATACATGTAGGAAGCAAGCAATTCGGTGGAATGCGCCGGTCCTCCGCCCGTCATCACGTAGATGAGGTCGAACGCCTTCAAGCTTCCGGAGATGCATAGCACAACCGCCACTTTAACGGTATCCCAGATCATAGGCAGCGTGACCGCAAACAATTTGCGGACCGGGCCCACGCCGTCGAGCTGCGCAGCATCTTCGATCTCCGGCGAAATATTTTGCAATGCCGCAATAAACATAATCATGTAAGGCCCAATATAATTCCAGATGATCGGCACCATGAGGGCGTACATCGATACTTTCGGATCGGAAAGCCAAGCTTTCTTCCAACTGTCAAGGCCGACGCCTTCCAGCAAGAAGTTCAAAATACCGATTTGCGGATGATAAATGTAGCCCCAGATGATCCCGACAACGACAGAGGAGAGCACCATCGGCATAAAAACGGACGCACGAACAGCGCGTTGGAAAAAAGTACTCTTCATAAGCAAAAGCGCTAAAATCAAGGCAATCGGCACTTGACCGAACACGGATGCTGCAACGATCAGCATGTTGTTTTTAAAAGATTTCCAGAAGATTGGATCTTTGAATACTTCTACATAGTTGTCTAAACCGATAAATTTGGCGGCTCCGATCCCTTTCCAGTCGAAAAAGCCATAGTAAGCTGACCAGAAAATCGGCACGATGACAAAAAACAGATAGAGCACTAAGGCCGGAAGAAGCGCTATAGTAATGAATCCTCTGATTCTTGCGGATACGGTCATGACTTAACTTCCCCCCTTGCTAACTTTTTTGAAAAAAGGGCTCCAGCCGGGCTTGGCTGGAGTCCTGTGGCCACACGTTATTTGCCGACGGCTTTCGCCTGCGCATCTTGAATTTTCTTGGCAATATCCTCCGGCTTGCCGCCCATGAGGAGCTCTTGCAGACCATTGTTTACGACATCGGCACTAGCGGAGCTAAGCTTGCCATCGTAAACCGGCGTTTTCTTCACAGTGTTCATCATTTTGTACACTTCTGCGAACAAGGAGGATACTTTCGTCGTATCCAGGTTTACTTTGTAGGACACAAGCTGATTGCTTTCCAGAATTGCTTTCTGTGCTTCCGGACCGGACAGCGCGTAGATCAGCTCATAAGCCGCAGCTTTCTGAGCGCCGCTTACTTTCTTGCTCATTCCAAGACCTGTACCGACTACGCCGGATAGGGAGTTTGGATCGCCTTTGCCGTTAGGAACGGATGGCAGAACAGTTACAGCCAAGTTAGCCAGCGCTTCTTTGGACGTATTCGCTGCCAAGTTCGGAAGCGCCCAACCGCCATCGATCATCATAGCCGCTTTGCCTTGCGCGAACATTTGTTCCATTTGCGTATTGTCGATGGAGTTAAAGCCCTCTTGGAACGCGCCTGCTTTGCCAAGCTGCTGGAGGTAAGTCAACGCCTGCACGAATTCAGGATCCGTGAATTTAGCGCCTTTTTGATCTACAGCGTTCAAGAACCATTCTGTTCCTGTCACACGGTCAGCCAGCGAGCTAAGAATACTCGATTGCGCAACCCATGCCGCTTTGTTGCCCAAGGCGATTGGCGTTACATTGTTCTTTTTGAACGTTTCTACCAGTTTCATGAGATCATCCCATGTTTTTGGCGGCTGAACGTTATATTTGTTAAAGATTTCTTTGTTGTAGTAAAGGATCGACGTTGGCGACAAGGCCATTGGCGCACTGTACGTTTTGCCGTTGATGGTGAAATCGTCGAACGATCCCGGCATGAAGCCGTTCTTCCACTCGGTTTTGCTGTCGAGCAGTTCATTGATCGGCTGAATCAAGTCGCCACCGACGAATTCCTTCGTCATAACACCCGGCCACATCACGAACAGATCAGGCATTTCATTGGCTGCAGCAACCGTTTTAAGACGCGGACGGTAGCCATCGGGTGGGATCCCCTGAATATCCAGCTCTACATTCGGGTGGTCTTTCTTGAACTTCTCCATATATTCACGCATCAATTTGGCGCGAAGATCTTCACCTGTATAGTTGTGCCAAATCGACAGTTTAACTTTCTCAGCAGGCTTAGCTGCATCCGTCGACTTAGGCGCTGCGCTATTGTTGGCTGCTGTATTCGTTGTGCCGCTAGCGCCGCAACCGGCTAACAGCGCCAATGACAATGTCGCCGCCAGTGTAACGATAAATGACTTCTTCATACGTTTGGACCCCCTAAAAGTTTTCGTAAAAACTTACTCTCTAGCTAGCTTGTTACAACTTTAGTATAGGGGACAATTTCAGGAGGCGGTACGGGAGAGACTTCGGCCCAAGGGGGGACATTTTTCAGTCTTTAGACTTTGTCGTCGTCCCCTGCCGATCCTTGCCGATATTCGGAAGGCGTTTGTCCGGTATGCTTTTTGAACTGCTGTGTAAAATATTTGATGTCTTCATACCCGACTCGTCTGGCAATATCGCTGACCTTAGTTTGCGTGCTCTGCAGGAGATCCACAGCGCGCTTCATTCTCTCCTGCGTCACAAATTCGATATACGTGCAGCCGGTTTCCCGCTTGAATACTTCGCTGAAATGATTCGGATTAATATGGACAAAGCCCGCCACCTGCTGCAGCGAAATGGGCTGATGCAGATTGTCGCGGATATACGCGATGGATTTGTACACATACGCATACTTGCTCTGATCCACTCCTTGATGAAAAAGGTTCATGACCGCCGTGAGGATTTTAAAAATCTCCTCCTCCGGGCGCCCCTCTCCTTCATAAGCAGGCAGCGTGCTGAGAGATACTTGCGCCGAATTGGCCCGCTCCAGCCAGCGGTGGCCTGCGATGATCATCGACTGCAGATAGCCCTGCACCGTCATCGGCGTCGCCAGAGCATCCTCCATCAGCGCGCGCACTTTCTGGTTTACCCAGTGGCGCAAGTCTGTCGCATTGCCGCTGAGCAGAATCGCCGTGAGCTCGGCCTCCTCCTTCTCGGTCAGCACCGTGCGGCCCCCGCTGCGCTCCCGGATATCCGCCAGCGTGAAGAGCCCTTGCGGACCGAGGAGCCCTTGGTACGCAAAAACTTCTTTCGCCGCGTTGTAGGAATCCCTCAGAGTCTCATAATCCTGCGCAAGCGTTCCCAGCGCCGCAAAAGCCGTGCATTTCAGCGTATCGGTTACCCGCTTCAGCGCTCCTTTCAGCCCGGCTTGATCCGTGCGGCCTGCTTCATAGCGGACAACGAGCAGCAAATGCTCCTTGTTCATGAGCGTCACGCACGGGAGCAGCTCGTAGAGAATATTTTCCGCCGCGCCTTGCAGCAGCTCCGTAATCCCCGCTTCCCAACCCGCAACGGAAACGAGCATCACTTGCATAGCCGCAGCCGCGCCGGATTCCGGAAGAACGTCTACGCCATTTTTCTGGAACCATACCCGCAGCTGCTCTCTGGCTTCCGCGTCGTCGTGCAAGCCGCGCTTTAACGCCCGTTCCAATAATTGGTTGCGCAGCGCAGCCTGCTGAAGATTATCCTGCTTCACCGTTTCCCATTTATCCATAACGTTCTGCTTCGCCTTCAGCGCCGCTTTAATAATTTCTTCCGGACGGCTTGTCTTCAGCAAATAATCGGTTACCCCTTCGCGCAGCGCCTGCTGGGCATAGGTGAAATCGTCATACCCCGTCAGGATGACGATCTCCGTATCCGGCAGCAGCGCCTTCACTTCACGGGCAAGCTCGATCCCGTCCATCCCCGGCATACGAATATCCGTCAGCACAATATGTGGCTTTTCTTCCGGAATTCGCTCTAGAGCCTCTTCCCCTGAGGATGCGGCAGGCAGCAGCTCCAGCCCGAGCTCCTTCCAATCGATAACGGTACAAAGACCGGTCCTTATAATGACTTCATCATCTACAATCAAAATTCTCATGTCGCCAGCTCCCCTGTCCCAAGCGGAATTGAAAATGTAATACGCGTTCCAGTACCTGAGGTACTTTCAACAACAAGGCCCGATCCGAGGCCGTAATGCAGCAGCAATCGCCTGTGTACATTAATCAGTCCATAAGAGGTCACCGGCAGCTTCGCTTCCTTCGCCACTTCCGTTAGCATCCCCAATTGATGGTTGGCCGCAGCGAGCTGTCCATGAATGTCGCGCAGCTTCGCTTCATCCATCCCGATGCCCGTATCCTCCACAACGAATTTCATTTGATTATCGCGCAGTTCGCCATGTACGTAGACATTCCCTTTTACCTTCTTTTTCTGAATGCCGTGAATGAGGCTGTTCTCAATCAACGGTTGAAGCAGCAGCTTCAGCATCATCGTTTGCAGCATTTCAGGATCGATAAAGAATTCAATCTCGAATTGATCCGGAAACCGCATGGACTGGATATAGGCATAGTTCTGGGCGTGCGAAATCTCCTGCTGAACCGCGCAGAACTCCTCCCCCTTATTCAGGCTAAAACGCAGGAAATCGCTGAGCGCGCCTATCATTTCCGCAATTTGCCGATCCTTGTTCATCAAGGCGATCCAGTGGATGGAGGAGAGTGTATTGTACAAAAAATGCGGATTAATCTGCGCCTGAAGCGCCAAAATGTCCGCTTCCTTTTTCTTCGCCTCATTCTGCTGCACTTGATCCTTCAGCCTGCCGATCCGTTCGCTCAGCTTATTATAGCTATGGACGAGCAGCCCGACTTCGTCGGCGCTTTTCACCTCATAGGTCGGAATCGCCTCGTCCGGGTTCAAATCTTTTAACGATTTGGTCAGCTTCGTGAGCGGTTTCGTCACCCATTGCAGGAAGTAAAGCACCAGCCCCATGGCCAGCAGCAGCGCAATTGCAATCGTCACGGCGGTTACCGTAAGCACATAGCCATTTTGTTTCTGATAAATTTCTGTCGGAATGAAGCCGACTAATTTCCAGCCTAGACGGGGCATCGAACTATACAGAACCGTATGCGGCAATTCTCCTCTAGGCACGTTCAACACGCCGCTCGTATCGCCCAGCTTGCCTAAATTCGGAAACACGTCTGCGACACTCTGTGCCAACCAGCCCGGTTCGCCTCCGGCGATAATTTGGTTGTATTGGTCCGTCAGCATCACAAAACCGCTGCTTTCCCAGCCCGCATCCGTCAAATAATGCTCAATCTCCGCTTGATCGAGTGAAAAAGCGAGCGTTCCGATCGTCTTGAACGTACTCACATCACGAATCGGCCTGACGAGCGTAATCACTTTCTTGGGTCCGTCCGTTGTTTGGTTCACATAAAGCGGCGACCACCATTTGGCCGTCGATTTGTAAACGGATTCATACTGCTGCAAAAGCGGTGGTAATCCCGACTTCGTAATCGTCGTTGTAAACAGAACCGGATTGCCGTTTTTCGGTGTGATCGTAATGTTGGATATATATTTTTTGGAATAGGATAAGTTCCATAAGGTACCGACAATGAGCGAATAGCTGTTGACGTCCCCTTCTTTGTTGGTTAAGTAGGTCTGAATATCCTTTTGTCCGATGAGGAAAATCGACATGTTCTCCACGTCTTGAATGACGAAGTCCAGCTTGTCCGTTATTTGTTTCAACGTATTCATACCGGCCTGCTTCGCCTTATCTTCCGTCACGGATGTCGCAATGCGGTAGGAAACGGTCCCCATGGAAAGCAGCGGCAATACGACGGCGAGCAAAATAATAAAAGACAGCTTGCGTTTCAGGGACTTGGCAAACCAGCGTCTCATGGGTAATCCCCCTCCTTTTTTCTTTTACATAGTAGCATGTGCAGCGTTTGAAAATCATACTTTTATTCAGGGGATCAAACTTTTCGTTTGAAATCTCAACAAAGTATGATACCATTTGGCTCAGATCCATCTTTATAAGGGAGAATTTGGGTATGGAATCCATTCAAGATGAATTTGAATTTTTAACCGATCTTGTGACGGGGCTTGCGGCACAGTTCGGGGACAACTGCGAAGTCGTCCTGCATGATTTGACCGGTTCGTACGAAAGCACCATTGTTGCGATCGCCAACGGCCACGTTACGGGACGCAAGGTCGGAGATCCCGGCACCAATCTGGGATTGGAACTGCTGCGGGGAAATCATGTCAACGGCAGCAAAACGAACTATTTGACGCAAACCAAAGACGGGCGCATTCTGCGCTCCAGCTCGACGTATATGAAAAATAAAGCCGGCCGCATCATAGGCTCGCTATGCATCAACTATGATATAACAGAACTGATGATCGCAGGCAAAACCTTGCAAACCCTGATCAATCCCGGGGAGCAAGCCCCAGTGAAAGAATCGTTCGTAACGAGTGTCAGCGAGCTGCTCGACGCCCTCATTCAAGAAGCACAGGAGCAGGTCGGCAAGCCCGTTGCCGTTATGGCCAAGGATGACAAAATGCGCATGATCCGGCTTCTAGACGACAAAGGCGCGTTTCTGATCAAAAAAGGCGGCGAGAAAATTTGCGCCTATCTGAATATTTCAAAGTATACCCTCTACAGCTACTTGGAAGAAAGTAAAAGTGCCGCGAAAGAGAGTGATGCGTGATGACTGAACGATTAGTGGAATTGGAAACCTTAGAAACGCCATGTCTCATTATTGACGCTCAGCGGATGGATCGCAACATACAATCTATGGCCGAAAAGATACGCAGCCTGCGGGTGAGCCTGCGGGTGAGCCTGCGGCCGCACGCGAAGACGCATAAAATCCCTGCTATAGCGCTTCAGCAGATCGAGGCCGGAGCTGCCGGCATTACGGTCGCCAAAGTCTCCGAAGCAGAGGTCATGGCAGCTCATGGCATTCGCGATATTTTCATCGCTTATCCCCTTGTCACCGCAAGCAAAATCGAACGGGCGATTCGGCTCAGCCAGCAAATCGAGTTGATCGTCGGCGTCGATAGCTTAGCGGGCGCTCAACTGCTGGAGAAGATTGTCGGCCGCCATGGACACACGCTGCAAGTCCGCCTGGAGATTGACACGGGTTTGCGCCGCACCGGTGTCCTTTACGAGCAGGCGTCTGAGCTTGCGGCGGAAATCACGCGCATGCCGCACCTGCGGCTGACCGGCATCTACACCTTCCGCGGCTCCCTGCTCGCCGGCAAGCCGACGCTTGACGTAGCGGCAGCCGGCAAAGAGGAAGGCACGCTGATGGTACAGCTTGCCGAGCGCCTTAGAGCGCAGGGCATCGCGATCGCGGATGTCAGCGTTGGCTCAACGCCGACGGCTCTCTATGCCGCTGCGGTGGAAGGCGTGACCGAAGTGCGTCCGGGCACATACGTGTTCCACGACCGGATGCAGGCACGACTAGGCGCTTGCAGCCTTGAGGACTGCGCAGGCAGCGTGCTCGTCACCGTCGTCAGCCGGCCGTCGGAAGATCTCGCCATTGTCGACGGCGGCAGCAAAACCTTCGCCACCGACATTCAGCCTGGCACCGATCCCTTGCAGCTGCAGGGCTTCGGCCATATTCTAGAGCTGGCGGATGCACAGCTCGTTCGGTTAACCGAGGAGCATGGCATGATCGAGCTCGGACCGCAAGCTCAAGCCGCCAATTTACGAATTGGCGACAAGCTGCGCATTATTCCTAATCATATATGCAGCACCGTCAACCTGCACAATCATGTCATGATGCAGCGCGGTCAAACTTATAAGCGTGTGCCTGTGCTTGCACGGGGCATGTTGGAGTAGAAGAATTGAGCCGCCTAGCATCACCGTCCGACCAATATCTCATCGGCAGAGGGCGAGCGGCTATATATAGACTTGGAGGTCAATAGGATGTCGAACATTGAACAGCGCCTGCAAGAACTGGGCATCACGCTCCCTGCATCCCCGGAGCCGCGCTTCACCTATATTCCTTGCAATCAGACAGGGAATCTCGTTTATTTATCCGGCCAGGATTGCCGGATTAACGGGGAACTGATGTACGAGGGCAAGCTTGGCCGCGAAGTCACGATCGAGCAAGGGCAGGCAGCCGCACGCCAAACGATTATCAACTGCCTGGCTGTGTTGAAAGGGTATTTGGGCGATTTGAATCGCGTGGTCAAAATCGTAAAAATGCTCGCTTTCGTCAACAGTGCGCCGGGCTTTGGCGATCAGCCGTATGTGATCAACGGGGCATCGGACTTGTTGGTGGCTGTGTTCGGCGAGAACGGCCGACATGCCCGCTCCGCCATCGGGACGAGCGACCTGCCTTTTCATACACCGGTGGAGATTGAACTGATCGTTGAAGTGCGCGATTAATCGCTAGTGGCGTGAGGCATTTTGCGCGGGAGCCTCTTTAAAGGAGGCGTCATTTAACGGGAAGAACTCCCGTTATTTCGCTCTTTCAACGTTTATTCAGGTAGCGTCAAGAAGTTTGTGTATTAGGTCTTGTAGGGTTATTCATCGGGACGATGAATAGGTTTGTTGTCTGAACG
>NZ_JBYTBS010000067.1:0-37233 GCF_058789495.1 Paenibacillus sp. FW126-R14
GTAATCCCGAGAATACCCTACTTTTTTGTCGTTTGCCTATACTCCAAATGTTGGTACACAAATTATTTTACTTCATCCCTTCTTTGGAAATAGAAGGAAAAACTCCCTTTAATGTGACCGAATTCAGTGAAATCTCATGAAATCGGTGCAATAGAGGGAGTTTTTCCTGCTAAATGGACCTGACAAGCTTCTGTAGTCAAATTAGAGGGAATTTTTCCTATATTTTGCACCGTAGAAGCATATCTGATTAAAGCACAGCCGCGTTCTCTCAACTAACGAGATTGTCGAGCAGCTATTTCCGCGTGTTCATCCATTTTTTTGGCTAATACCGGGTCTTCGTAGGTTGCTATTTTCGAATCGATGAGCTCAAGGTTTTTCTGGAAGTCTTCAATTTGCTTTAGCACTTGTTCGCGGTGAGAGATGAGCATGGCTTTTCTCTCGTCTAACCTTTGGCTGCCTTGCGTACACCAATCGCTGTATTGTTTGATTTCTTTGATTGGCATACCGGTATTTTTTAGGCAGCAGATTAAGGCTACCCAATTAAGGTCCAATTCGCTGAAAAGACGGTTGCCGTTTTTGTCTCTTGAGATAAAAGGCAATAGGCCTTCTTTGTCATAATAACGCAACGTATGAGCGGGAAGACTGAATAGATCAGCCACCTGATTAATTGTATAAATCATTTTTTTCACAACCCCTTGACTTAAAGTTAACTTTAACGCTTATGCTGACTATAGATCACATGTTTACAACATTCAAGTGGTCAATCATAACTCAAAGGGGCTGTACAGCTATGGAAAAAACACATAAGATCGCGCTGGTAACGGGGGGAAGCCGCGGGCTTGGAAGAAACTCCGCTATCGCGCTCTCTAAAAAAGGATTTGATGTCATCGTTACGTATCATTCTCGCAAGGAAGAAGCAGAGTTAGTCGTCAAAGAAATTGAGGCTAACGGTCAAAAAGCTGCCGCACTGCAGCTTGATACGGGTAACATCGCCACCTTCGAACAGTTCGCAGTCTTACTTACCGATGTGCTTAAAGAAAAATGGCATACTGAACATTTCGACGTTTTGATCAATAACGCTGGATTCGGGGTGCATGCGCCGCTTGCAGATACCACAGAGGAACAGTTCGACAGTTTGGTGAACGTACACCTTAAAGGTGTATTTTTCTTAACACAGAAGTTAATTTCCCGTATTTCGGATCACGGAAGAATCCTCAATGTTTCGACTGGATTGACCCGTTTTGCCCTTGAAGGCTATGGAGCTTATGCTGCCATGAAAGGTGCAATCGAAGTATTGACGAGATATATGGCAAAAGAATGGGGGCGCCGGGGCATCCGGGTTAATACGATCGCTCCGGGAGCGATTGCTACGGACTTCCAGGGAGGGGCAGTAAGGGACAATGAGGGGATCAATAACTTTATTGCTTCTCAAACGGCCCTAGGCAGAGTTGGGGAAGCCGACGATATTGGCGGTGTCGTTGCATCGCTATGTACTGACGAAATGGGCTGGGTGAATGCGCAGCGAATCGAGGCTTCCGGCGGCATGTTCCTCTAAACTCCGAAGCTCAGAATGAAGCAGGGACAGAAAATAAGGCAGTGGCAATCTAGGACATCGTCTAAGGCTGCCACTGCTTTTGGTTTTTGAGTTATTCTAATAAATGGCCAATCGCAACAAATAGCGCTAACGCTAAGAAAATGATGTTCACGACAATTTCCCGATACTCGCCGCGCTTAATATGGAATACCGCACCTAAAAGAACGATTGCAGCAAGTCCGGCCGCGGCAGTCGGCACCAAAGCAGGGACGATGTTTGCAGCCTGAGGCAAAATTAATCCTATTACTCCAAGCAATTCCGTTAAACCAATAAAGAAAACGAGATTTTTTGGAACATCATTTACCCATGTCCAGGATTTTTTTGCTGCTTCATATTGAACTGCTTTCAACCAACCGGAATAAACAAATCCTAATGCTAACGCCCCTTGAACGATCCATAAAACGACATTCATGAATTACGCCAACTCCCTATCATTTTCGTCTTCTGATATCCCAACCTAACTTGCGATAATTTCTCAACCGGCCTCCTCTTGAGTCTATTGAGCTCTAGGTGCATAATAATCTATAGATATCACTTTAGGAAGTAGTTACTTAAAATAAATGTAGTATACAAAAAGAAACCTAAGATGAGCAGCGAAGTGGAGGATGGGAATATACATGTCTACCTTTTGTAAATTCGAGACGGCGTTGGAGATCCTTGTCGGGAAATGGAAGCCAGTGATTCTGCTTCGCCTTTTTTCAAACGGCACTATGAGATTTAGCGAACTTCAAAAGGCGATACCGTCAATAACGAAAAAAATGCTAACCCAACGATTACGGGAGTTGGAGTATCACGATATTGTTCATCGTGAGATCTATCATCAAAACCCCCCCCCCCCCAAGGTGGAATACTCCATCACAGAATACGGTAAAAATATGACAACCATTTTGCAGGCGCTGAACGATTGGGGAGTAGCTCATGTCGAGCATTTGAATGAGTTATACGGTACGAATCATGTAGTGGAAACACGAATAAATGCGGCTTCACAAAATTCATATTTAAAAGAAGAATTGAAGTACTGAGGTGAGATGTGGAAGATCTAATTGAAGAGATTAAACGCATATACGTTGTTGAAAGGAGTAGACCATTTCCGTACGAAGATTTTAGGCAGTTAGAAATTGATTTTGAAGAAGAATTTAAGAAATATGCACCTGATGAAATCATAAACGCTGATTTCAGTACGTATATGATGTTTGTTTATGGGCTTTCCTCAGGAGGAATCATTAGGAAGCTTGACGATCCATTGGAACGTTTCCATATGAAAGAATGGTTAAGTAAATCTTTTTTTGATTGGTTTCCTAAATATCGTTTTATTGAACCATATGACCTATCGAAATATTCGAATTTAAGCGCAGATTTAAATGCTATAGATTTACTCAGAAAAAAGTTAATTGAACTGATACGATTAAGAGAAAGTGGTTAATAGCATTAGACCATTTGGGTTATAGCCCAATAATCAGGGAGCAGCTCGCCTCGCGGCAACTGCTCCCTAGTTTCGTCCAAAGTAACGCTAACGAACCCAAGCAAAAAAACTCTTGATCAACTCCGATACATACCGGCTTTGTTCCTCCAGCACGAAATGCCCGCCGCACAGAAAACAGGTTTCGATATAGGTTAAATGCCTGCTGAAGTCAAGAGCCCCCTCCAACGTAAAAATAAAATCGTTTCTGCCCCATGCGACCAGCGTCGGAGGCTGATAGGTTCGCATGTATTGCTGCCAGACGGGATATTGCTCTACGTTCTTCCGATAATCGTAGCCTAGCGCCAGCTGGATTTCGCCATTGCCGGGACGGTCCAGGAAAAACTGGTCCATCGAATAACCGTCGGGGCTAATCAAATAGGGGTTGCATACGCCTGTTAAATATTGCTTCTTCGTAAATTGAAAGGTGGTCAGCGCGGAGAATGACGCTATTGTTTTCGGGCTCGGATCGGCCCACAGCGCTTTGAAGAGGTCGAATGGGTGCCCAAGCCCTTTCACGTCGGCAACGGCATTCTGAATGACGAATCCGAGAATACGGTGCGGTTGACGTACAGCCAGCCTGAATCCGATAGGCCCTCCATAATCATGAACGTACAATAAATAACGAGGAATACAGAGCTTGTCGAGTAACTTTTCGATGACGAGGGAAAGATTATCGAAGGTGTATGAAAATTGTTTCGTCGAAGGCATGCTGCTATTCCCGAACCCCGGATAATCAGGAGCGATGACGTGGAACCGGTCCGCCAGCAAAGGAATCAAATCCCTGAACATATGGGAGGAGCTCGGAAAACCATGAAGGAGGACGATGGTGGGACAACCCGGATGCCCGGCCTCGCGAAAAAAGATATCCAACCCTTCGATGTTCGCTTTTTGATATAGAACCATTTTTTCCTCTCCCTACTCGCAGCAATGTCATTCTAGCCTAAGAAATATGTAAAGGATGTGCCTTTAAGAACTTGTTTGTCGCAGCGATGAGTGACCGAAGAAGCCTTGCGCGCATCAACCGGCCGTACCGTTGAAAAAGGAAAATAAATATAAATCTCGAATATTTAGTGTAATCGGATAGGCTAAAAATTTAATGGCAGACAGGAGTTGGATTCGATGATAAAAGGTTTTGGAGGAATATTTTGGAGAACGAAGAATCTTGAGGTTGTAAAAAAATGGTACGGAGATGTGTTGAAGATTGATTTGGAAAGTTGGAATGGAACGATCATAAAACCCCAATTAGGAAATGAGACAATCTTTTCTTTCTTTACCGAGAATGACAGTTATTTTCCAACAGATCAACAAGTGATGTTAAATTTCCAAGTTCATGATATAAACGAGATGATTAAACATCTTGAACAGCTTGGCGTACCTCTTGCAAGGGAAAAAGAAGTCAGTGATTTTGGAACGTTTATTTGGATTGAAGATCCTGAAGGTCGACTTATCGAGCTTTGGGAAAAATAACGGGTTTGTCATTCACCAGTGTGATCGCCTTCCGCGTGCCTTCGGCTATGTGGTTGGCGATTTTTTTTGTCCATCCTGCCGTGCCCGCAACCTTCCGCCGGACCTGATCGTCTAACCAAATGAATGGAAATGAAATGGAAGAGGTGTCGGTTATGTCCTTTTACCGGAAAGCCTTGAACGCTCTCATAAAGTACAAATTTATGATCGGAGGCTTGCTAGCGGCATTCGTGCTGCTGTCCGCAATCGTATGCAGCAGGACGCTCCAGAATTCGGCGGGAACTGAAGGTACCCTCACCACCGTCACGCCTACTCCAAGCGTCACATCAGCTGTGCCCAGTGCAGAACCAACACCGACTGCGCAGCTTGTGGCACAAAAACCAACTCCCGAACCATTGTTCAGTTTCGCTGCATGCCCGCCGGATATGAAATGGTATCCTACTGCGGATAAGGCATCCGGATTTACGCCTGCCGAGCAACCCTCTCGCTCGCCGATGAAGGGGATCCGGCAAATTTCTGCAGGCCACATGTTTGACGGTGCCGGTTACGGAATGGAACTTGGCTCCTCTTACGCTTTAGCCGGGGACGGAACTGTTTACCGATGGGGGATATCCGGTTGGGGAGAAGGCCGGAGACCCGACGCTTTTCCGAAGAAGGTCGAAGGGCTGCCTGAACGCGACCCTGTTATTCAGTTGGAAGGGCGATTCGCATTGGTAGATTCCGGGAGAGTCTTCGATATGAACGCTGAACGCGGCCCAGAGAAAATAGCGGGGTTATCCGGCATAAAGTCGATCGCTCAGGCGGACGATGGGTCGGTATTTACGGTTGGTTCCGATGGAGTCATCAAGCTGTATGCCATATACGGGCAGGACGGCAAGCCAGCAGTGAAGCGGGTTGAGGCTCCCTTCCGTGCGGTATCTGTCACGGCTAACCCTTATATTATGCTGGCGGTTGACAGCGAGGGGATGCTTTGGCTGGGACAGTCGACGTTGTCATCGGTTCCGAATGCGGATCCTGCTCCGATTGAGCTGCCCGATGGCGGAAAAGTAGCAAGAATGGATTCTACGATGTCGTATGAGGAAGCGGTTTATCTTTTATCCGATAAAGGTACGTGGTACACAGTGAACGGCAGCGGAGCGCTTAAATCGGCCGTGCTGCCGCAAGGCACTACGCAAGTAACGGCTGCGGCACGTTTGACGGCAGCCCTGGATAAGGACGGCAACGTATGGCTATGGGGGAAGGACCTGGGCGCTTATGATCTACGACCTATGGAGAAGCAAGCTATAACGGAAACCCCGCAGCGGCACCCCGATTTGAACAATGTAGCGGCATTGGCAGCAGGCTCTGACCATTTGCTCGCCTTAACGGCGGATGGCCGCATATTGACGATCGGCTCTAATATGTATGGCCAGCTTGGTCGGCAGCCGATTTTTGCAGAAGACCTGTTTGCGATTGGCACATGGAAGGGGATTGACGCCTTATTTCCAACGTATGGGCGAGCGTATGCTCTGAAAGCGGGAGATGTTTGGACGCTCCAGGACGGAGCCGTGGCAAAACCCGTCTTGCTTGGCGAGAAAGCGAAGAAGGTCATCATGGCGTTTGGGCATTTCTCCGTGCTATTCGAGGATGGCAGACTCATAGCCGCGAATCCCGATGAGACGGAGCCATGCAAGCTGCTGCAAACGCCGGCGCCAATTGCTGACGTCTCCATCGCCTTGAACGGTGTCCTAACGGCCTTGTCGGACGGGCGCGTATTCCATGTGGAGGGCAGCATCTCGGGGTTGGGCAACAGCGTCGAGCTCCGATTCGATCCGAATCCGAAAGGGAAAATCATTGACGTATCCGGCGTGCCGATTCCGTTCGTTCTAACCGACCAAGGGGAGCTTTATTTCAAGGAACGAACAAAAGATGGCGCGCCACTAATGAAGCTCGTTTCATTCGAAGCGCCGGTTGTGATGTGGTCGCCGATGCATTATGTATTTTTCGATGGGATTGGCTATATCGGCAAAGCACTGGACGTGAATGGCCAGGTGTATGAAGTTGAACTGAAGCTGCAGCGTGATGGAAATAATGACCATGAAACGGCATCTGTCCATGTGAAGAAGACGGGGCGAGCGGCCATTCGACTAACCGGAGGGGCTGAGATCGGCCAAGACGGCCGGATTCGCGATCTGAGCGGCAGCTTCGAAGTAGAAACGCGGCTTCCGGCAGGGGTTCGGCTGAAATCTTCCGCATCGATGTATCATTACCCGCTTGAAGGCCGCAGCTTCTTTCAGCATCTGTTCGTCACGGAGGACGATACGGTATATTGGCTCGGAGCGCTGCCATATCGTAATTCGTTTTTTACGCCAGGAGAGGTCGTACTGCCCTAGGCAGCCAACATCCCGACGATAGGAATCATGGACGAGATTGATAAATACATTAGTTGTAGTAAACAAGTGAATGGGGGACGGCAAATGTACGGTCAACCTTGGTCATCATCTCCTCCGATCGCATCACCCTTTTTTTCAAAATGTCGCCAAACGATCGAAGTCACGGGGGAAGGGACAGTTTCGGCAACTCCCACAAAAGCCATTATTGTTCTCGGTGTGATAACGGAGAAAGTAAGCTTGGCAGAGGCTCAGAAAGAAAATGCAACTGCAATTGCCAATATCGTCAATGCATTGGTGGAAATATCCATTCCGAAGGAGCATATTCAAACGACGCATTACAGCATCGATATCCAATATAACAATGAAGATGGCAAGCAAGTTTTTCGGGGATATCAAGTCACCCATTTGCTCCAACTCACAATCGATCAAATCAATCAAACTGGACTTATTGTGGATACGGCCGTCAAGAACGGTGCCAACACGGTGTCGAGCATTCGATTTACATTGGCGCACCCGGAAGTTTCCTATAAGAATGCCTTATCACTAGCTATCAAAGACAGCCTGCTCAAAGCAACGAACATAGCCCAAACATTAGGCGTGACGCTCAATCCGGCTCCTTGTCTTGTTCAAGAAACATCCCGTTCACAAGAACCGGTTCCATTCGCTGCTGTATCGTATTCCTCAAGTGTAGTAACGCCAATTCAGCCCGGTGAGTTGAAAATTGTGGCCTCTGTAAGGGCTGAATTTACATATTATTGAAACAGAAAATAGATTGAGAATTGTTTCGCGAAAAAGTTAAGGGGCTGCCAGTACCTGTGCAGTTATGCTCTTGCGGTCAAAAAAAAGGGAAAATTTCCCTTTAAATGGCTTGTTGATGCTCGTCAGATCTATTTAGCTGGAAAAACTCCCACTATTTGCACCGATTTCATGAGTTTCTCGAAATCCGGTCTGACTAATGGGAGTTTTTTCCTCTAAATTACTGCAAGGTCAACTTTCGAGCATTTTAGAGGGAGATTTTCCAGTTATTCCAATTAGCTTACTGCGATTATGGGACAACCTTTTCGTTTCGAGCACGGTTGTACGGCCCGCAGGAGTTTCCCTGCTGCAACTTTTTCAGCATTCATTCAGCGGAAATTAAGCTCTGTTTAATGTTAAAATCATCCAATTTTTAGGGTGAATTCATGTGAATTTCAGGAAGCATCTCTATACTTCGACTTGTAGGCAAAACATCGAAACGGAAGGATGGAGATTGGAATGAGAAAGCAATTGATCGTATTGATGGGTGCGACATTACTGATGGCAGGAGCAAGCGGTATGGCGCTTCCTGTACTATCGGCCTATGCGGCGGAGACAGGAACGGGAACGGGAACGGGAACGGCAGCAAGCGAAGGATCTGCAGTGTCATTGTCAGATGCGCAATCTGATGCATCCTCCACAACAAAAGACTACAGTACGTTACTATTGAACGATTGGTTGAGTAAGCTGGATGTCCACACCGAGGCGGTAGCGAGCAGAAACTCTGAAGATTTTGCAGATGCTCTCGCATCGGGAGCCACTTTAACGGCAGCATCGCAGCTGGAAGCTTCCGATTTAATCGGAAAACTGAATGCGATGTTCAGCGAGGATATGGCTAACGAGGTGCAATCGGGCAGTTTGACGGCACAGGAGGCTGCTGATTTGGAACAGACGGCTAATCAGAGAATTGCCGACCTCGTCAGCTCCGGTTGGTCTGCGGGAAGCCATACAGCGGTAATTCAAACGAATGCGTCGGCCATCATACATAGCCGATTAAGTACTATCATTGACGATGCGTCTTTGCCATCAGGTGTCGGTTCCATTGATCTGCGGAAGGCGCTGCGGGACGGTGAAAGCCTAGTAGAGGCAACAGGGATGGACAGATCTGCTCTGAACGATGCGCTGACAGCGCTGCTCAACCAGGATTTGGAAACCGCCGTCAACGGAGGAACGCTACCAGCCGATCAATTGGAGAAAGCGGAGAAGGACGGAGCCTCGGCACTATGGGACGCGACAAATACTGAAGGCTACGATCCCGAAACTACACTGTGGATGGAACAATACGGACAGCAACTGCTGGCGGACAAACTTGATTCGATCTCCATCATACAGTACGCAGCAGCCATTGGGGGCAAAAATATTGGCGATGTTCAGTCTAATCTCTCGGATGGCCAAAATTTAAGCACAGCGACAGGCATGGCCGAATCCGATTTAACCTCCCAATTGACGGATAACGTTAACCAAACATTGGAGAACGAATGGATAGCAGGCAACTTGACTGTGAAACTGCTCACCAAGCTCGAACAGCATGCAGGGGATGCGATCCAGAAGGCGGTTGAGCAGAGCGGATACGGAACGCAAACTGCAGCCGGAACGAGCAATTCGGCGCTCGCAGCCGAGAGCATCCGCTCCATTGTGGCTGATAGTGCGGGCTATGCAGGAATGTCTGTTTCGGATCTGCATGATAAGTTAGCGGCCGGACAGACGCTTGTTGGAGCTACGGCTGTAGATCAAGCAGAACTGACCAGTGCGCTGCAAAATCGGATTGACTCCTTTCTGAATGCCGCTGTTCAAAAGGGCTGGCTCGCGAAGGATGACGTACAAGCGACGAAGGACGCAGCTTACGAACTGCTCAACGATGCAGTAACGACCGCCAACTATAAAGCCACGATCGACGCCAAACAGTATCTGAAAGACCGTTTGAATCGAATTGTCTATGATGCTGCTGCAGTGACGGACACCAAGAGCGACGAGGTATTGAAAAGCCTGGCGAGCGGTCGAAGCTTGCAGCAAGCTTTAGGCATTGATAATGATTCGCTGCTGCTTAAGCTGTTAAGGCAAGCGGATAAGGAAATCAATGGCTTCGTGACTAACGGCGAGCTGTCCGAGAAGGAAGCAACTGCGCTTAAACATGATTATGCTTCGGAAGCAGCTAAAATAATTGCCAACAACTAATCAGCATTTGCAAAAAGACTGCGTCGGCAATTCAGCCGACTGCAGTCTTTTTTAGTAGATAAGAAAGTATAAGTTTTGTACTTTTGCTTCGCATCTACCTTGACAAACGCGCCCGTCCTAAAAGAACGACGAAGTCGTTTATCCTTGGTTCGGTTACGCTATAAAACCAAAAATTCATATTGCCCTTACAAGCAACTTCTGCTAAGATGATCTAAACTTATTAAATCACTTTAATAAGTTCGGTCACTATTTGGATGAAAGGCTTTGATCGACATGACGAACGTGTTTAAGACGCCGAAAGAGATGAGAGAACCGTTAATTCATCGTATTCGCGCTGGACTCATCATGATGGGAAGCGCTACGAAAGCGGAGCTCTGTCAGCGATTGGGGATCAGCTTTCCGACGATTAGCAAGTTTATGGCTCAGATGGAGCAAGACGGCGAAATCCGCTATACAGGCGATGATGATTCCAACGGAGGCCGGAGGGCAAAGCGTTATTCGTATGATCCGGAGTACATGTTGGGATTAGCGATCTTCATCGAGAAGAACGAGACTAATTATTCGATATTTAACTGTATTGGGGAGGTCAAGGAGCAGGGAACAAAGCCAAGCGTATTGCAACAAGACGTTCAACTGCTGGCGGACCTGATTGAATCGCTGATTGAGAAATATCCAAGGCTTCGTTCCATCGCGATCGGAGTGCCGGGCGCCGTTAACAATGGGAAAATCATTTTTATCCCGCCATATCAGCAATTTTCTGACTATGATTTGAAAGGGGAATTTGAATCCCGGTTCCAAATACCGGTCGTGGTCGAAAACGACATGAATGCATCGGTGCTTGGATATGCTTCGAACTTTGAGATGGAGAACGAATCACTGGTTTATCTGTATTTCGGTCAGAACGGACCGGGTTCCGGTATTATGATTAACGGCGATGTCGTGCGAGGCAGCACGTTCTTCTCGGGTGAGATTTCTTTCGTACCTCAGTACGATAATCTTACTTTCCACCAAGCATTGCTGACAGAAGAGCGTAATCACCGGGTTGTATTTACGGAAGACAGCCAGATTGATGCCGTCGCTCGTTTAATCGCCACATTCGCAGCCATTCTCAACCCGCGGGTCGTTGTTTTCTGCGATGATGAGGTAGACGAAGTCCTTTTGGCTAGAATCGCAGATCGAGGTTCGGCCTATATCCCGCAAAACCATTTGCCAAAGCTTCTGAAGAGCAATTGGAGACAGGATTACTTGACAGGCCTGCAGCATTTAGCACTTAATTTGATGATTACGGATTGTTGTTAGAATGAGATCTCATGTAGACAAAACTAATGCTCTCTAGAAGGAGTGTCGTTGTGGCAACCATGTTTTTAGGTATTATCTATCTGGCATTCATTAGCCTGGGAATTCCGGATTCTTTGCTGGGATCGGCGTGGCCCGTGATACGGCCAGATATGGGGGCTTCATTCGGCTTCGCGGGAGTCTTGTCGATGATAGTGGCAGGGGGAACCATCGTATCCAGTCTAGTAAGCGGGAGTTTGGTACAGCGATTGGGGACGGGTAAAATTACGCTGATCTCCTGCTGCCTTACGGCAGGAGCGCTGCTGGGCTTCTCTATGGCACCTTCGATATTTTGGCTTGTTCTTTTGGCCATTCCTCTTGGTCTAGGCGGAGGGGCCATTGATGCGGCACTCAATCATTATGTAGCTGAAAATTATAAAGCCCATCACATGAACTGGCTGCACTGTTTCTGGGGTGTTGGGGCAACGCTGGGGCCAATTATCGTGTCATTTTATATGGCTGAACATAACTCCTGGAGAGAAGGCTATACAGCTGTATCTATGATACAGTTCACACTCGCTATCGTATTGTTTGTAACACTGCCCCTATGGAAACGTGTCGCTGTTAGTAGGGAGCTTGAGCGTCTAGACAGTCATGTTCCACAGGAGCAAGTCGGACCTGAGTTGAAACAACCAGCAGGCAGTTCCAAAGCTAATGTACTCCAGATCAAAGGCGTTAAACAGACACTTATCGCTTTTTTGTTTTATTGCGGAGTTGAATCCACGGTAGGACTATGGGGGACCAGCTATCTGGTAGGTGCAAGAAATATGACTGCGGAGACGGCTGCCGGGTGGATTTCTTTGTACTATGGCGGAATAACGATGGGAAGACTGATTACAGGGTTCATTACTTTGAAAATCAACAATCGTGTATTGATCCGGTGCGGTCAAATGGTTGCCATTGCGGGTGGGATCATGCTGCTGCTTCCGCTGCCTCAACTTTTCTTGGTTGGACTTATTCTTATTGGTCTTGGGCTTGCCCCTATCTACCCTGGTCTGCTGCATGAAACGCCAGCACGCTTTGGGAGTGAAAATTCAGCCAAGTTAATGGGATATCAGATGGCCGTCGCATATACGGGAACTACGTTTTTGCCTCCGCTCTTCGGATTGCTCGCTGCACAGACGACTATCCATGTTTTCCCTTTTATTGTGATTGCTTTCATTGTTTTAATGATGATGAGTGCAGAGAAAGTAAATCATATTTTGAACAAACAGACGAAATCTACTGGCATCAGTTTCTAAAACACGACTAGGCGCTACGAAAGGACAGGAATTTTTATGCAAGCAAAGACAGAAAAAGAAAAGATGATTAGCGGTGAACTTTACCAAGCGGGTGATGCGGAGTTAGTGAAGGATCGTTTGAACGCGCGCCGGCTAACGCGGCTATACAATCAGTCGATGGAGACAGAGGATGCATCTAGGAAAGAAATTTTGAGGGAATTGTTCGGCTCGACAGGGGCCAATTATTACATAGAGCCAACATTCCGTTGTGATTATGGCTATAACATCCATGTCGGCGAGAACTTCTATGCGAATTTCGATTGCGTGTTTCTCGATGTGTGCGAAATACGGATAGGGGAGAATTGCTTCCTGGCCCCTGGGGTTCATGTCTATACGGCTGCACATCCCTTAGACCCTAAGGAAAGAGCATCCGGCGCTGAATTCGGCAAGCCTGTTACAATTGGCAATAACGTTTGGATTGGTGGTCGGGCTGTCATTAACCCTGGCGTAAAGATAGGAAATAATTCGGTGATTGCCTCTGGAGCAGTTGTTACGAAAGATGTCCCGGATAACGTGGTTGTAGGCGGCTGCCCAGCGGTGGTTATTAAGCAAATCGATATTGGTTTGGAAAAATAGGTGGGAAATCGAAAAAGAACCTGATTAGTTGATCAGGTTCTTTTATATTGCATATAAACAAACGCGATGATATAATCGGATTGTATTTTGATTTCTATGTATGGACAAAGAAATGTTATCTTACATTTCAATTGTACCATGCCGTCAAGCTCTTGTCAAATGTTTTTATCAAATTGATGATGAGGAGAGATATGGAATGCGTTCTTTGGTTCTCAGTTTTCAGGAAATGGAAAAAACACAGCTTTTACTCGTTGGCGGTAAAGGGTTGAATTTAGGGGAATTATCAAAAATTGAAGGCATACATGTACCGGAAGGATTTTGTGTTACAACGTTGGGATATCAAAAAGCTATCGAGCAAAACGAAACGTATCATGCTTTGTTGGAACGGCTGACTTTGCTGCAAGTAGAAGATCGAGATCAAATTGGCGAAATTAGCAGGAAGATTCGGCAAATAATTAGGGAAGCCGAAATTCCTTCCGATGTTGTGAAAGCAGTTGATCATTATCATGCCCAGTTTGGGAAGGAACATGCTTACGCCGTGCGTTCCAGCGCAACTGCTGAAGATTTGCCGCATGCCTCTTTTGCCGGTCAACAAGACACCTATTTAAATATTATCGGCGTCGATGCCATCCTGCAGCATATCAGCAAATGTTGGGCATCGCTATTTACGGATCGCGCGGTAGTCTACCGTATGCAAAATGGATTTGACCATAGACAAGTTTACTTATCCGTTATTGTACAAAGGATGGTTCTTCCGCAGGCTTCGGGTATTTTATTTACTGCTGATCCAGTTACTTGCAACCGAAAGCTGTTAACTATCGATGCCGGATTCGGACTTGGCGAAGCGCTGGTCTCCGGCTTGGTATCCCCCGATTGTTATCAAGTTCGGGAAGAGGAAATCGTCGAGAAGAGGATCGCAACCAAAAAATTGGCGATCTATGGACGGAAAGAAGGCGGAACAGAGACAAAGCAGATCGATCCTGACCGGCAAAAGACTCAAACACTTACCGAACAACAAATTTTACAACTGGCACGTATCGGCAGACAGATCGAAGAATATTTTGGCAGCCCGCAAGATATCGAATGGTGTTTGGCTGATGATACATTTTATATTGTCCAGAGCCGGCCGATCACTACTTTATACCCGATCCCTGAAGCGAATGATCAAGAAAATCACGTTTATTTATCTGTTGGTCATCAACAAATGATGACAGATCCCTTAAAACCATTGGGATTGTCTTTTTACTTGCTGGTTACTCCTGCACCTATGCGTAAAGCCGGAGGGAGATTGTTTGTTGATATTGCGCCTAGGCTGACTACATCTGCTGGTCGGGAAGCATTATTAAATACCTTGGCATCCGATCCGCTCATCATAGGCGCACTTACGACCATCATAGAGCGAGATTTTATAAAATTGGTGCCACAAGATCAAACAGCACCGGTTCCGAGCAGAAAGAATAGCGATTTGCTGGCACAATTTGAGAACGATCCGACGATCGTTTCTGATTTGATTAAGCGTAATCAAGCATCGATAGAAGAGTTGAAACAAAACATCCAAGCGAAATCGGGAGCGGATTTGTTGGATTTTATTCTGGAAGATATCCAGCAATTAAGGAAGATCTTATTTGACCCACAGAGTACGGCTGTATTTATGACAGCTATGAATGCTACAGCATGGATCAATGAAAAAGTGAACGAGTGGTTAGGCGAAAAAAACGCAGCAGATACGCTTTCGCAATCTGTACCGCACAATATTACTTCGGAGATGGGTCTGGCGTTATTGGATGTCGCGGATGTGATTCGTCCTTATCCGGAAGTGATTGCTTATTTGCAGCATGCCAAAGAAGATAACTTTTTGGATGAACTGGTTAAGTTTGATGGGGGAAGGGAAGCCCAAGACGCTGTCCGTGCTTATCTCAGCAAATACGGAATGCGATGTGCCGGAGAAATCGATATTTCGAGAACGCGGTGGAGTGAAAAACCAATTACGCTTGTCCCTATGATTCTTGGCAACATCAAGAACTTTGAGCCTAATGCCGGTAAACGAAGATTTGAGCAAGGGCTCCAGGAAGCTTTGGAAAAAGAACAAGAGATCATAGAACGTTTGAAGCAATTACCGGAAGGCGAGCAAAAAGTCAAAGAAACAAAACGCATGATCGGCCTCATACGGAATTTCATCGGCTACCGCGAATATCCCAAATACGGCATGGTTAACCGCTACTTCGTTTATAAGCAAGCTTTACTGAAAGAAGCGGAACAACTTGTTCAAGCCGGCGTTATTCATGAAAAAGAAGATATCTTTTATCTAGCTTTTGAAGAACTGCACGAAGTCGTACGCGCAAATAAACTAGATGACGAACTCATCAGCAAACGAAAAGACGATTATAAAGTTTACGAAAAGCTAACTCCCCCACGAGTCATCACGTCTGATGGTGAAATCATTACAGGTGCGTACAAACGTGAAAATCTTCCTGCTGATGCTATTGCAGGACTGCCTGTTTCTTCCGGCGTGGTTGAGGGAAGAGCTCGTGTCATTTTAAGTATGGAAGATGCTAAATTTGAAGATGGAGATATTTTAGTCACCTCGTTTACCGACCCTGGCTGGACACCATTGTTTGTATCCATTAAAGGACTAGTCACCGAAGTTGGCGGACTGATGACTCATGGAGCGGTGATCGCGCGTGAATATGGCTTGCCGGCAGTTGTCGGGGTGGACAATGCGACCAAACTGATCAAAGATGGGCAGCGCATTCGCGTGCATGGGACAGAGGGGTACATTGAACTATTGTGATGGTTGTGAAAAGAGGGAACCCCTTTGGCTGTTGTGGTAAATAAGGGAACTCCATTTCCTTAATTTGGCGAAAATCTAAATTTCGCGCGCCCAGTGGGAACTACAGGGTTTTATTTTACCTCCACGATCAAGTAATCTATTCAGAGTGGTGGAATAACTGATCCTAGTTCCCTTTCCCTTGCCCAAAGAGCGGTTTCTGAGAATTTAGCGCCCTGTAGTTCCCCTTGCAGCCAGGCATGAAGTTGATTTATCCTAAAAAGGACGAGGAAGTGGAGAGGAAAGACTGCCCCAGATCCGCCTGATGACCGCGCGACTGTCCATTATTCATATATGTTCAAGTCGCTGCACAGTTTGACAGGTGCGTTCTTGGGGCAATTCATTAGTTCGCTTGTATCCAGCCATCCTTCAGCCGCTCAACTAAGCCGGTTGGTTCGTTCTCGATGATCATGAGCTTCCGTGTGCTTTCTTTCACGAAGCCTTGCTCCATCATATGATCGATCATGGACACCATCGGGGAGTAATACTCGTTCACGTTTAGCAGAGCACAAGGTTTATTGTGATAGCCGATATGCGCCCAGGTCAGTACTTCGAAATACTCCTCAAGCGTACCGACCCCGCCAGGAAGTGCGACGAAGGCGTCCGCATGCGCGGCCATCATCGCCTTGCGTTCATGCATTGTATCGACGACGTGGAGCTCGGAAAGGCGGGTGTGCGCGATCTCGATATCCGACAGCTTTTTGGGGATTACGCCAATCACCTTGCCACCGGCTTCCATAACGGCGTCCGCTACAGCCCCCATGCAGCCCACCGTAGCTCCCCCGTAGACGAGCGCCCATCCCTGCGCTGCTATGGCTTTTCCCAAATTTCTCGCTTCCTCCATATAGACCGCGTCATTGCCAGTTCCAGATCCACAAAATACCGCTATCGTTTTCATTGTCTCATCTCCTATTCCATCTTCAAGACTACCCTATTAAAACAGAAGATTCAACCGCTGAAAGGTAAATGACTCTTCAAGGGGTGATCTATGAATGCATGCAGCTAAAGGACTAATTTCGGTATACATCAGTATCCGATTATGCTAATATATTTTGAATTCATAGGATATCTAAAAGGGGGACGCGAATTGATTAGTATAGGAACACTTATTGCTTTTGGCATTGTATCGCTTGGGATGGTTTGTTCTCCTGGTCCCAATATGATTTACCTCATCTCGCGCACGTTGTCGCAAGGACGTAAGGCAGGCATCATATCTTTAATCGGAGTCGTGCTCGGCTTTGTCGTTTATCTTATTGCAACCATGCTGGGGTTGATTGCGATTTTTAATACGGTGCCGGTTATTTATAGCATGATGAAATGGGCTGGTGCGGCATACTTGTTGTGGCTTGCATGGAAGACGATTAAACCCGGGTCGGTTTCATTGCTTGAACCAGTCGCTCTAAAGGCTGAAAAGCCAAAAAAGCTGTTTATGATGGGTTTTATAACCAATTTGCTTAATCCCAAAATCGCTGTATTGTATATCTCGCTTTTGCCTCAGTTTCAGAATCCTGAAAATGGCTCGTTGCTGGAACAAAGCTTGATTTTGGGTTTGACGCAGATCTTAATCAGCTTTACTGTAAATCTCCTTATTGTTCTAACTACAAGTAAGATTGTCGGTTGGTTTGGCAAACGTCCGAAGTGGCTTAAAGCACAGCGTTGGGTCATGTCAGGGGTTTTGACAGGACTTGCCGTTAAATTAGCTGTCCAGCGTCGGTAGCTTGGTAAAACATTTTTAAACGCAGAACGATAGCTTAATAAACAACGAAGACGCGGCTGCCTGGATGAATCGGGCAGCCGCGTTGTTTTGAAATTTAATGTTACAATTTTCAACTTTGTTCTTGGTATAGAATGTGATATTCTTAATTAAGAACTGAAAGGAGGTATAAGGGTGAAAAGTATTATAATGGGAAAAATTTACGTTTGTTTGCTGTTGTTTTTGTCGATTTTTGGATTTTTAAACGTACAAACTACTCAAGCATCCACCAACAATCTCACGGATAGCAGCGTTACCACCAATGTTTATAGCTCATTGAACATGAATCAGGATGAGGAGCGTCATGGGGTAATTACGGATGAAAACGGTTACCCAGTTCCTGGATTGTCGATCACATTCGCACTGAACTCTCACTATTATGGAAGTGCCATAACGGATTCAAACGGATATTTTACAGTGCCCAGTTCCATAAATGAGTTCGTTGATACCTTTATGATTTTCACCATGAAGGGCATTACGGTCGTTAAACCAACGTATGGGAGAGACCTCAATTCATACAACTTTAAATTCCCCTCGAATCTTGATAAAGCGGAAGGTATCGTAACCCTACAAGGAGGAGTTCCAGTGCCGGGAATTCAGGTAGAAGTTCATTACGGTACAAGATACACATTGAACACAGGAGTTACGGATCAAAATGGAAAGTATTCCATTCCCTTTGTCAATTATGCTATGGAGAACTTCCCTGTCTACGTCACACTAGGAGAAATCAATCCTTTTGATATGCAGCCTGTAAGAGATGGTTTCTTCTCTGTTTCTTCGCCATCTGGGAACATGGTATGCGGATATGTGTGGCCTGCGCAAGCAGATGCTACTGTAGAACTTGTAGGAGTAGGGACCACGAAAGTAAACTATTTTGGCCAGTTTGCATTTTATAACGTCAATCAAAATGACAATACATTGAAAATTACACCCGATGCGCAGTTTAAGCCTGTACAGGTTAATCACGTTAATCCTGGGAGCTGTATTAATGTTGAACTCACGCAAAA
This sequence comes from Paenibacillus sp. FW126-R14, assembly GCF_058789495.1. Classification (NCBI taxonomy): domain Bacteria; kingdom Bacillati; phylum Bacillota; class Bacilli; order Caryophanales; family Paenibacillaceae; genus Paenibacillus; species Paenibacillus sp. FW126-R14. The sequence goes on from NZ_JBYTBS010000067.1 coordinate 18,641, forward strand.
AGATAATAAAGCTCCCGTTGTTCATGCCATGGCGGATCGGGCCCCTGATGTAAATGGTTGGTACAATCATGATGTGACGGTTACTTTTACGGCCACAGATGATGAGGATACACCTATTCAATTCATTTCCAGCCCAATCGTCGTCACCACTGATGGTGCCAACCAATATATTTCAGGATATGCAACGGATTCACTTGGATTAAGCGGAGAAGCCGGCATCACCATTAATATGGATAAGTCTCCTCCGATTACCACAGTCGCTTCGGGAACTCCAACGATTTCGAATGCGGATATAGCAATTAACCTGATAGCGAATGATCGTTATACAGGTGTCAGTGAAACGGTGTATCGAATCAACGAAGGTTCTTGGCAAAAATACACAGGGACGATTGTTCTCAAGAACGCCGGTGCCTACAAACTGGAATATCGAAGCACAGACGGGGTGGGCAACATTGAAGCAATCAAATCGACGTTGTTCATCATTGATAAAATTGCGCCCGTCACAATGTATCGATTAGATCCGCTCTCTGAAAAGGATTCAAAAGGAAATACCTATATTAAAGGATTCATGCTCACGCTTCAAGCAGCGGATAATGGCGGTGGTTCTGGAGTGAAAGCAACGCAATATCGGATAAATGGCGGCCTTTGGTTTCCGTATACAGGTCCGTTTACGATTTATGCGGGGACAACGCATACCGTTGAATACTTCAGTACAGATCAAGCGGGAAATGCAGAGACCCCAATTAATAAGATGGATTTTGATAAAGGGATATTTACTGGCGCAGGTAAATTTTGAGCATACATGAAGTTAACCTAAACTAAACGAGGTGGAAAGCTTGAATAGTCATGCGGAACAGAAAAAGAGACATTGGAAGAAACCAGAATTAGAAGTTTTATATGTTCGAGAGACGGCCTATTGGGAATTCAGATGGAATGAAAAAACTGGCTTTTGGGAAAATGTATGGGTTAATGAAAGTTGAAATATTTATATGAAGGCAGCCGGCGCACGACCGGCTGTCTTCTTTTATTAAAGGAACGGGAGTTTAATTATTATTGTTCTCTATAAGCAATGCCTTGCAGAATTTTGTTATTATAGGGGAGCACCCCTCATAACGAACAGGCAAAAATCTGCAATTGAGCGAGGAATGAAACTTTGTGACTAAGGAAGAAGTGTTAAATGGCGGTAATGTAAATCGCATAGTTCGAATGTCGAACACAGTTCGTCGACCTACAGGTTATTGGAGTAAGAATGTTCATGAACTACTGCTGCATTTAGAAAAGAATAACTTTGAGGGAGCACCAAGATTTCTCGGAATCGATGACGCTGGACGTGAAATATTGACATATGTTTCGGGGGAAGTTCCAGGTAACAAATATCCAAAACTTGAACCCTATATGTGGTCAGATGAAACGCTTATAGGTTTGGCCCGCCTTTTGCGTCGTTTCCATGATTCGAGTCAAGAGCTCATTCTAAATACAGAGGCCAGATGGCAGCTAAGCTATGCCGATGATGCCGAACACGAAGTTATCTGTCATAATGACGCAGCGTTATATAATGTTGTGTTTCAAAACGGGGCTCCTGTGGCACTGATAGATTATGACATGGCGGGTCCAGGTCCGCGTATGTGGGATATTGCGTACACGATTTACACATCGATTCCTCTTGCAAGTTTCGCACCTGACCATGTTTCTGGAACAACGGCAGCCTACCAAAATGAAAAACACGCCGTAGAACGTCGTCGGCGAATTCATTTGTTTTTTGAATCATATGGCATCCATGTCCCCAATAATTTACAACAGTGGATTCTTCAACGTTTGAACGTCTTGTGTGATACTTTGAGAAACGGTGCCGCCGCCGGAAATCCTGCCTATCAAAAAATGGTTGAAGATGGTCACTTGGCACACTATGAGAAAGAGATTGTTTTTGTCACAGATCGTTTTGAAGAATGGGTGTAATAGGGAGCAACTTGCCGTGATCGGCAGCTGTTCCTTTTTATTTTGGATATGTTTTATCTTATTTTTGATAATTGAATTTATCAGATTAGAAACTTGGCTTGGTTCCGGTATTTAGACAGCAAGGAATATGAGAACACAACGGCGAATAAAAAGAGCATGTTGGTCGCCTCTAGCTTGTTTTCTGTTGCTTGCTGAGCAAAGGCTTTTTCTCAAAGAATAGAAGGAGTGTTTAGAAAATGAATATTTTGTGGGACTTTGATGGAACATTATTCGATACGTATCCCGCTTATACTAAAATTTTTCTGGAGGTACTAGACCATAAATACTCTGCTGAAGAAGTAGTAAGCCAATTAAAGATATCCTTTTCCAACGCAATTCAACAATTAGGTCTTACTGAGGAGCAGCGTAAAGAGATAAAACGAAGAACTTCGTTGCTCGCGACTGATCAGCTAATTCCATTTCTTGGGGTCGAAAAGGTGCTACAAAAGGCAAATAGTAATGTTATTATGACTCATAAATCAAGAGCATCACTTCTTTCCATTCTTGATTACTATGAGTGGAGGCATTATTTTGTTGACATTGTTGCGGGAGATGATGGTTTTCCAAGAAAACCTGACCCTGCTTCGTACAAATATCTTAACGATAGAAATAAACTTAATCTAATCATAGGTGACCGTGAAATTGACATCATACCTGGTAAGTTGCTAGGAATAAAAACCTGTCTGTTTCAGAACAGTGCCCCTGGAGCTGATTATTATCTCTGGAATTATGACCACTTCTTTAATGTTATTCAACTGTAGTAAATCATCTATGCAGTTCACCAAAGAATATGGCAGGAAGGAAAGTATTCAGATACACTAACGCATATGTCATCAGATATTGAAGCTGTTATGAAACATTCAGGTATAAGTTTCTTTGCCCATTCATCTTTCACTTTTGGGTGATGCGCTTGGAAATCGCCAACCACGAATCCGTTAACGCTATTTGGATGAAGAGAAGCATACTTCAATACGTAAGATACTCCATACATAAAAAAGAAACTTCTTGTAAATATTACGTATGTGCTGTTTTCAAGTACAAATAATATGGAATAAGGAGTCATTTATGACCACTCAACAATCAAACCAAGCAAACAATCAAGCTAGTAATGCCGTATCACAGTCTCAACTAGCGAGCACTCAGGGAGCCACCTCAGCTGAAAATGGTGCAGGAACACAAGCTCAAACTGCGGGTAGTTTGAAGAGTTCCAAGCAGGAGCAAGAAGAGGAATAAAGCAATTTTCCAGGAAATGAAAAGTGAAGCTTGAAAAAAGCCGCTCAGTTGCGGCTTTTTTCTTTTTACACATCTCGATCGTGCGGCGATTTCTTATTTTAGCAAAAACTTCCTTTTCCACGCTTGACTTTATTAGATAGTTTCTAAGATAATTTATCAATGGTCTAATCTTTTATCAAATTAATAATACGGAGGCGGAGTTATGCTAAACAAAATTGTGCCTTATCAAGAACAATTTCATGATAAATTAATACATATTTGGCACCAGGCTGTGTGTCAGACACATACTTTTTTGACGGATGAAGATATTGAATTTTATCATCAAATGCTTCAAAACGGGGCGTTAAAGCAAGTTGAGATTTGGTTGGAATTGAACGAAAATGAAGAACCGGCAGGGTTTATCGGGCTTGACGGAACAAAGATAGAGATGCTGTTCGTAGACCCCGACTATCATGGGAAGGGTATAGGGAGCCGACTGATCAAGCATACCGAAACCATCAAAGGCAGCAATCTCCAAGTTGATGTGAATGAGCAAAATGATGGAGCGTACGCATTCTATAAACGGATAGGTTTTGTTCAGGTAGGACGCTCGGAATTAGACAGCTCAGGACGGCCTTTTCCTTTGCTGCATCTAGCATTAAAAAGTAACGCTTAAACTATAACCTCGCTTAACGCAGCCCTCATCTTTTGGAAAAGGTGGGGGCTATTTGTCGTTTACTTTGGTCGGCACATGCTCGTGTTAATTGTTCTGCTGGGAAGTCTCTTTGCGATGCGGTCGGCTGTCGTGCAGCAGCTTGTATTGGGTAGGCGTGCATTTCTTGTATATTTTGAAAGCTCTGTTGAAGGTGGAGAGACTGCCGAAGCCCGACCGCATGGCAACTTCCGTCACCGACATGTTCGGATCGATCAGCAGCTTCTCCGCATACATGATGCGATTCTGGTTGAGGTAATCGTAATAGGACATGCCGATGAACTGCTTGAACAAGCGGGTGAAGTGGAACTTGCTGAAGCCGGCCAATTCGGCAAGCTCATCAACCCGGATATCCTCGGTGCAATGTTCGTTCATGTAATTGCAGACTTTCAGGAATGTGTCGATGTTCTTATGATACTTCTGGCTCTTCGTTTGCAGGACACGGTGCTCGCCATGGATGACGTTTCTGCCGATGAGCACGAAGAACTGGATGAGCAGAGCGTATGCGGCGGCTTCTTTCAACAGGGAATGGCTGAAATATTCGTTCATCAGATCCATCAGCGGCTTGCGCAGCGTCTGTCCGAGTATTTTGTTCTGATCGGCCGCAATGATACAGCAAGGGCGCAGCAGATGGAAAGTCGAGTCGAATCCCTTGAGGCTGTAAAGCAGCGAATAATCAAATTGCAAAATAATCCGTTCCCCGGTATTCGGCGCGTGGATTTCATGCAGTTCTCCCGGGGGGATCACGATAATGTCGCCCGGATTCAGCACAAATTTCACATCATTCACGATGACCGTATAAATATTTTCTAACGGCATAATGATTTCTGCGGCGGTATGCCAATGCACCGGGTAGTTTTCGATTTCATGGTTGACATACAACCGGATGCCGAAATGCTCGTCATACGATACGGTTTCCTTCGTTCCGTTAAGAACTTTAATCATCGTTGTCCAACCCTTTCCCTGAAAAATCCACCATACTTTTGAGAAGAAAATCGCAATATTTGAGAAGTATAAAGCAAAATTTACGAAGATTGTTTCCATGCGAACAACTATAATAATACCAATGAAACCGCATTCATGAGCACGTATTTTGTCGATAACTCTTAATCTTTTTGCAAAAAACGCTGAAATCTTCACGATATGAAAGGAGGGGGGGCTGCTCCAATGAGCAAATGAACAAGAATGGCTTCGCAATCGCCCGGTCAACAATCGAAACTTTCGCAAATTATGGACACCTTACCGGGAAAGCGAGAAATTCCCTTTAAAAACAACGGATAAAGGAGGCGATATCCATCATGCGGATTTTGAAACGGTACCTTTCTCTAGTACTCATCGTTACCTTGGCTTTCTCATTCGCGATCTCTGCAACGGCTGCCGTGGGAGATCCCGTCCCCAAAGCGCAGGTTACTCCCGCTGGACTGAATTATGATCAATACCCGTCGCTGAAGGACGTATACAAGGATTACTTCATGATCGGTACAGTCGGAGCCTTGACCGGCCCCAGGTCGGGCCTCATCGGTTACCATTTCAACGCTTATACGCCCGAAAATGAGATGAAACCCCAAAGTGTGCAGAACGTAAAAGGTACGTTTACCTTTAACACACTGAACAATTTGCTGAACAATGTTACCGCTTTGTCCGGCGATATCAAGCTGATCGGACATACGCTCGCTTGGCATTCGCAGACGCCTAACTGGATGTGGGACGCACCGAATTTCGATCGGGCGACCGCCCTGGGCAATCTCAACGCCCATATTGATCGTGTCCTTGGCGAATACGGCAAACGGCTTTACAGCATTGACGTGGTCAACGAAGCCATCGGCACCGCCAACCCGACCAATTGGAAAGCTTCCTTGGATAAAGGGGAGGGTTGGTCCCTGGCGCTCGGCTGGGAATGGGTTGAACTTGCTTTCGTGAGGGCGGCAAAGGTTATTGACGACAACGGCTGGAACACCAAGCTGTACTACAACGATTTCGGCCTAGATAACGCAGCCAAGGCTCAAACGGTGTACGCGATGGTCAAAGACATCAATGAAAGATACGCCGGCACACGTCCGAACGGCAAACCTTTAATTGAAGGCATTGGTATGCAGGGGCACTACAACAGCAGCACGAAGCCTGAGAATGTAGAGACGACCATTAAAATGTTCGCTACCCTGCCTGGCGTGAGCGTCAGCGTCACTGAGTTGGATATCGAATGGCCAAATTTGGGTACGCTTACTACGGAACAGGCCGTGGCGCAGGGCCAAAAGTTCGCGCAGTTGTTTCAAATCTACAGAAAATACGCTGCGGGTCCGGCAAATAAGTCGGCAAACCCGAAGGTCATCGAGCGCGTGACGTTCTGGGGCACTAATGACGGGGATAGTTGGAAACGCGAAGGCCTTCCGCTGCTCTTCAACGCGCCTACAGGGACAAGCATAACCGCCAAGGAAGCGTTGGTGGCCGTTTTGGCTCCCGACACGTATCTCGAAATGAATCCCGTCGTAATTAAGCCGGAGCCGGAGCAGAATAAACCGGTCAACGGAGTTTATGTATATAGCACAAGCAAGGGAGACTCTTGGTCCGGCGCGAACCTCATCCTGGGCAATAACGCGAATGTGTGGCCCTGGTCGACAGCGGGTGCGGACGGCAAAGTGGCCTTTACCCCTGAGAAGGATGCTACGTATCGTATCGCTGTCAACTACACATCGATGGGCACAAATGCCATACGTGTACGTTGGCTCAAAGATGAATCCAATAGCGGCTACACCTCCCAAGACGGGCAGGTCGTCAGCACTCCGCCGTATAACGCTTCTTTAAATCCTAGCCAAGTAGCTACCAGAATTCCTTCCTATTTTAACAGCGGCATGTCTACTGGCAACAGTTATACGCTAATCACGGAAATTAAGCTGGACGGTTCCCAAGCTGCGGGTGGCCTGATTGGCAACATCGCCATTCGGGGAGGAGCCGGCGGCAACAGCTTTACGATCAATCAGATTAAAGTCGAGAAGATAGGGTCAGACGGTAAGGAAGATAAGCTGCTGGTCAACTGGCCGGAGGGAATCAAAGAGCCGGAACCAGAAGAACCCGTTATCGTAATCCCTCCTGCGGGCCAGACCTATGAAGCGTACCCTGCACTGAAGGACGTTTACAAGAATTACTTCACTATGGGTATTTTCGGCGCGGGCGAGAACAATGCCTTGATCCATAACTTTGCTTCGTACACGCCAGGCAATGAAATGAAGCCTGAAAGCACGCAAAACGTCAAAGGCACCTTTACGTATACCAGCGTGAACAATGCGTTCAACAACCTTACCAGTAAGAACCCGAACATGCTTTTCTACGGGCACACACTGGCGTGGCATTCGCAATCGCCTACGTGGATGTGGGATGCGCCTCCGGCCAGATACGAACAGCCGGGCACGTTCGACAGAGCTACTGCCCTGGCCAATCTCAATAATCATATCGAAAATGTACTCGGCAACTTCGGCGGGCGTCTTAAAGGCATAGACGTGGTTAATGAAGCCGTCGGAACAGCGAATCCGAACGACTGGAAAGCCTCGTTAGCCAAAGGGGAAGGCTGGTACATGGCGCTCGGCTGGGAGTGGGTTGAGCTCGCATTCCTGAAAGCGGCCAGCGTAGTTGACAGTCACCCTGATTGGGAAAGCAAGCTGATCTATAACGACTTCGGTCTTGATTCGCCAAGCAAAGCACGTGTTGTCTACGAGATGGTCAAGAGCATCAACGAACGTTATGCGGGCGTCCGCCCGAACGGGAAACCTTTGATTGAAGTCGTCGGCATGCAGGCGCACTACAATCTCACTACGAGCGCCGCGAACGTCGAGAACTCCATCAAGCTATTTGCGACGCTCCCCGGCGTCAACATCAACATTACTGAGATGGATATCGGCAGCCCGCCTGTGGGCGTCCTCACTCCGGTGAATGAGAATAATCAAGCCGTGAAGTTCGCCGAGTTGTTCCAAATTTACAAAAAGTACGCCGCGGGACCAGCCAACAAGACGAACAACCCGAAGGTCATCGACCGCGTGAGCATTTGCGGCGTGAGGGACGCCACCACAGGCTGGCGTGCCGGCGAATTCGCGCTGCTGTTCACCTCGAACGGATTGGCCAAACAAGCGTTGGTGGCGGTGCTGGATCCGAATGCGTTTCTTGAGACGCATAGCTACATTGAGCCAGAGACAGAGCCGGAGCAAAAGCCCGTTGACGGCGTCTATGTTTATGACGCGGGCAAAGGAGATGCTTGGACCGGCGCGAATATCATTCTGGGCAATAACGCCAACGTGTGGCCTTGGTCCACGGCGGGCGCCGACGGCAAAGTGGCTTTTACCCCAGAGAAGGACGCGAAATACCGTCTCACTTTCAACTACACTGCGAAAGGTACGACTGCCCTTCGTGTACGTTGGATCAAAGATGACTCAAACGGCAACTACACGGATGCCGATGGGGCGGTTGTCAACAGCTACCAGTATTCAGCCAGCCAAGTAGCCACCACAATACCTGCTTACTTCAACAGCGGCATGGTGAATATGGGAAGCTACACTTTAACTACCGAAATCAAGTTGGACGGTTCCCTGCCTGCCAATGGCTTGTTGGGCAACATCGCCATCCGCGGCGGCGGTGGCGGCAACGCGTACACGATCAACTGGATCAAAGTGGAGAAGATCGGTACCGGCGGCGCAGCCGATAAGCTTCTGGTCAGTTGGCCGAAGGAGACGGATACAACCAAGCATAAAATCACTGCGACCGCGGGAGCAGGCGGTACGATCACTCCTTCCGGCGAGATCGAGGTCGTTTCTGGCGCGAGCCAAACCTTTGCGATTGCGGCCAACAGCAACTACACGATTGCCAATGTGGTTGTGGATGGAGTCAGCGTAGGCGCGGTAAGCACTTATACCATCAATCAGGTAAAGGAAGACCATTCGATCTCTGTTACGTTCAGCTACAATGGAAGTGCTGTATTAACTGGCGCAGACCATGTAGTGGCTGGTGAATCCTTCAACCTTGTCTATGGTTTGGACCATATCAAAGGTAATGTGCTGGCTCAGGATGTTACAATCACATTTGATGCCGATAAACTGGAGCTTGCTGCACCGCCAGTCTCGGTAGATCAAGGGAAGTTCCTCGTCGTTGGCTACAAGGCAGATACGGCCGGTACGCTCCGTATTCTTGGCGTGCATCTTGGCGAGCGGCAATCCAATCCGAACACAGGTCTAATTACATTGTCCTTCAAAGCAAAAGGCAATGCGGTGGCCGGCTTGACCGATATTAAGGTCACGAGATTGGTGACGGCAGACGGCACGGATGCGGAAACCGTCCAAACCGGCGCTGTACACACCGTTCAAATTGCCGTCATCGATAAGGCAGCTTTGAACGCGCTCATTGCCGAGGCGCAGAATGCGCATGATCAAGCGGTTGAAGGCAAATTGATCGGACAATATCCGGCAGGCTCCAAAGCAACGCTGCAAACCGCCATTAATGCGGGAGTAGAAGTTGCGAACAATCCTGCTGCCAGCCAGGCTCAGATTGACGCGGCTGCTTTGCAGTTGAATGCTGCATTACTTGCCTTCAAGCTTTCCGTCATTGTTCATATTCCTGGCGATCATAACAACGATGGCAAGATCAGTGTCGGCGACTTGGCCCTTATGGCCAAGGCATATGGCATTACTTCAGCAGATGCAGGATGGGATCAAGTAAAACACTTTGACCTGAACGGCGACAATCAAATCGATATTCTGGATCTGGTTATGCTTGCACGTATGATTCTTGAGTGGTAATCCCAACCACTGAGAGCCATATATAATGTAGAAAATGGCGTATGATCTCAAAAACGAGGTCGTACGCCATTTGCTTTTATAACACTCTCTAAAAGATCAGTCACCTTTTTGCTTGGAAGCAGCCTTTGAGGCCAATTTATTGGTTAAGAAAAAGGCTGGAACGATCATGACAACCATGAGAATACTCGCTGTTAAAAAGCCGGATTGATAAGCAGATGTCAAATGAGGAACATCCGGAGCGGCATGATCGATTTGACTTGCGACAATGGTTGCTAATACGGCTGAGCCGAAGGCGCCACCGATATTTTGAATAATGCGGGTAGCGATGCTGGCTTGTGGAATTTGCATTTTTGCCAAACCTGTGTAGGCATCACTCATTAATGGAATCGTGACGCCGCCTACGCCGATACCACGAACAAGGAGTATGATGGCGAGGATCCAATAGCTCGTGCTTTGATCAACCCAAATGAAAGGAATTGTTCCGGCTAGAGAAATGCCAATCGAAATGATTACAACAATTCGGGCACCAATTCGATCAATCATTTTTCCGATTAATGGTCTAACAAGAAGCATGCCTAATCCCTGTGGAATTAATGATAATGCAGCTAAAATGATGGAATCGTTACGAACATTTTGAAATAAAAGCGGAAGCAGAAGCATGGGACCATTGGTTCCAATTCCTGCAAGAAATAAGCCGCAGAAGGATGCGCTAAAGCTTTTAAACTTAAATAAATTCAGAGGCATAATGACATTTTTTTCATTTTTAAGAGCATAAATCGCGTAAATGATAGTTAGAAAGACGCCAATAATAAGGAATGTTATTGTTTTTGTATTCGTAAAACCTCCCATCTGCGCTGCAGCAGTGATACCGTAGATAAAGCTAACCGAAATGCCCCCGAGTAATAAGATCCCAAACCAGTCAAGCTTTGCTTGTTGATTTGCAGGCGGAAAGCTTGGCAGCTTTTTGAATATAAAATATAGCGTGATGAATACAACGGGAACATTAACGAAAAAAATCCAATGCCATGAAAGATAATTCACAAGAACCCCGCCAATTACGGGTCCAAGGATGGGTCCAAGAACGATGGGCAGGCCTACGATGGACATTAACCGACCAAGTTTTTCTTGCCCGGCTGCTTGTATCAAAAGCGTTGTTAATAGTGGAATAATCAAACCAGCGCTAAAGCCTTGAATAAGACGAAAAATAATCATACTAGTTAAATTCCATGAAAGTCCTGAGGTAATCGAACCTATAAGAAAAACGATTTGCGCGGCAATATACACTTTTTTTCCATCAAATCGCTGAATGAGCCATCCTGAAAAGGGAACGGCTATTCCTGTAGCTAATACATAGCCCGTTACGATCCATTGGATATTATCGAGCGATGTATGGAAAGCCTTGGAAAAATCATTCAGTGCTATGTTCACCATGGTTCCATCCAACATAGGGGCAATAGCCCCCAGGACAAGCACAATTGCAATAGTTAACAATGATCTCGGTATTTTTTCTTCTTCTTTAATTGGCATATCGAATGCTCCCTTCAAAATAAGATACAATTTGAACCTTATTCTCAAATTGAACTATACATCGAATAGAAAAAAGTTGCAATAACTCTTTTTTGGGGATGTGTGATTTTGGGGATTATAATAAAAGGTGCAATGTGTATCTTAATTTCATGCTATATTGGTCTATATAGAATCTGCGAGGAGCTTTGGAATGCCAAGTATTAGAAAACGAGGGAAAGAACTTGAAAGCGCAATATTAGAAGCGGCATTTGAAATTTTTCAAACGTCTGGCTATCAGGAAATGACCTTTCAAAATGTTGCAAAAAAAGCAAAAACAAGCCGAACGGTCTTGTATCGTCAGTACGATACCCAAATGAACTTACTGCATGCCATGGCGCATTATCGATTAGCACAAGTGTTTGGAGAGCACTCCTTGCATGAACTCATAGAAGATCAAGGAAGCTTGAGATCGGATTTGCTGGCCATGCTAACTATTTATCACCGTTTTTTGATTGCTATTGGACCCGAATTGTTTAGTGCCGTCTTGAATGAAATTAGTCGGAATCAGGATGCATGGAAAGAAATTGGCCTTCATGCGCAAGAAGGAAATGAAAGGATTATAAAAAAGATTCAAGGGTTTGCGAAAAAACGCGGAGAAATGGTAGGGGATTTTACTGCTTTTCAAATGCAGCTGCCTTTTAACCTCATGCGATATGAATATTTGATTCAAGGTGGAAACTTGTCGGAGTCCTATTTGAGCCTGTTAGTTGACGAAATGTTATTGCCTATTTACTTGAGTAACAAAGAGATTGTCCCGTAAGTGAATAGTGAAAATAAAGGGAAACCGTACCATAGACAGGTTTTTCACTTGATGAAATGAATGAACACAATAAGGAGGAGCATCATGTTTGAACATATCAATCAAAATTATGACGGCGTAAACTTTAGCAACCAAGATTTGAGGTATGGCGAGCTATTAGGCTGCACTTTTCATCGTTGCACATTTGCTAACGGATCGTTAGAGGAAATCACAACGAGAAACTGCCGTTTCGTTGAATGTAATTTTCGGGGGGCCTCGTTAAATAGCTCCGTTCATATCGAATCCGCGTTTGAAAATTGTAACTTTGCCGAAGCCAATCTATTCGTCTCGAAGTTTGAAAACTGCAAAATGACGGGTTCAGATTTTTCCAGTGCCAATATGGATGGAATCACCATGCGCCAAGGCGATTGGTCTTATACGAATTTGAGGAGCGCCAGACTGGTTAAGCAAGATTTGCGTGGTATTAAATTTTTGGAAGCAGATTTATCCGAAGCCAATTTAGAAAAAGCCGACTTAAGAAATTGTGATCTTACGAGAACAATATTAGCTAGAGCGAAATTACAGGGAGCTGATGTAAGGGGAGCGAAAATGGAAGGTGTGGATTTCAAAGCCATTTCAATTAAAGGGCTGAGAATGGATACGGAGCAAGCAGTGTTGTTTTCACTCTCGCATGGAGCCAAAATGAATTAAATGAGTGTCGGTCTTTGATTCACTCACTTTACGGCAGCCGGTCGTGATGATCGGCTGCCGTTTCCATTTCGTATGATGAATTTGTCGAATTTTGTATATTTTACAAGTCAATTTAGTATATAATGCTTATATCTGCTTATATCAATCTATCGGAAGTCACGATTATGCATCCGGAGATTTGAGTAAGTGTGCTCTTTGAAAATTAAATAAAAGGAGGAGAATCATGCTTTCCCAAGGAATACGCAAGAAAATCAGTGCAATCCTCGTAGGTTTGCTCTTGATAAGCATCCTGATGCCAACCGCAACGATGGGTGCTGAAACAACTGCATTTAAGGATATCGCGGATTCTTACGCACAAAAGGAAATTCAAAATCTGGTTAACGACCAGGTGATCAGCGGGTATGAGGATGGAACCTTCAAGCCTGAGAAAGCGATGACACGAGCAGAACTGGCTAAGATTCTCGTCTTATCCCTGGGTCTGCGGGAGCAGTCAGATCAAGCTTCCGGGTTTGCCGATGTCGATGGCAGCAGTTGGTATTCGGGCTATGTCGGCGCTTTGGTTCAGAGCGGTATTACGCAAGGAACATCGGCAGCAACGTTCTCTCCGAATGCGAATGTAACGAGAGAAGAACTGGTTCTTTTCTTCATCCGAGCGATGGGACTAGAGAAATCCGCTCAGTCCGTACATACACCAGCCCAACTATCGGACTTTGATGAAGTGTCGAGCTGGGCGCAACCTGCCGTATCACTGGCCTTTCAAATCGGCTTTATTAATGGAATCGAAGGCAGTGACGGGGCTTTGACTTTCAACCCGAGAGAGGTTGCACAAAGACAAGCTTTGGCTAGATTAGCTTATGAATTCAAAACGAATAAAGCGGTCTACATAAATAAGGCTAGAGAGTTTGCGCATTCTGAAGAATCCGCGATCATATCCATTGAGTCGGTCAGCAGCACGAGCATGGAGGTCACTTTCACTAAGGAAGTAACTGACGTGCACGCAGAGGATTTTACATTTGATCACGGCTTGCTTGTTACGAATGCTTCTATCAAAGCAGGCAGTAAAACAGTCGTCGTTCTCACGACCAAAGACCAGACATCTGGCACTATATATCGTCTTACCTATAAGGGCAAAGACACAGGGATTACTGTTAAAGGGACCTCGTCTTTCTTCGGCGGTGGTGGTGGCGGTGCTCCAGCTCCAGTCCCAACAACAAAAAATGATCTGGATAAAATTAACGGCGGCGGAACTTACGATTCACTGACCGTTACATCTTCAGGAACCGTTGGCCCTGCTGACGATAAGCTAAAGACGATTGTTACAGGCACATTAACACTGAATCCCGGTGCAAACGGAGAAATCCTGCTGCAAAACGTAGAAGCGAGAAACATCGTTGTCGCATCAGGCAGCTCGAACTCAATCAAGCTGAAAAATACCATTATCAAAACATTAAAAGTAGCTGCTCCTAATCAAACCACCCCTGTGCGGATTGAAACTCTTTCCGGTTCAGATGTGTCGGATCTGGATGTACAATCCAAGGTCATAATTGAGTCTACAGCAGGCAGTCTGGGCATGATCAAGATTGGCTCCGCGGCAGGCGGACAAGTGGTTGAGCTGCGAGGAACCCTGAAAGGGGACATTCAGATTGAAGGGGAAGGCACACAAATCAAGATCGCCCCTCCTCAAGACGGAGGTACTACATCGGTTGCCAATTTGAATGTAGGTGCCAATGCAACCATTATGGCGGCAGCAGGAACTACGCTGCAGCATGTGAATGTTTCAGCTAAATCGGAGATTGCATTCACTGGTGAATGCAACATTACGTCTCTTACTGTATCGGAAGCAGCTCAAGGTTCAACCTTGAATCTGACGAATGCAGGAGGTCGAATATCTGCGATCCAACTGGATGGCAATATTAGCTTGCAAGGTGATGCAGACACGATCGGGGCCATCAAGCTTACTGCGAAGCCCGGCGTTGTTATTGATGTTCCTCCCTACATAACAGATACTTTGAAAAATAAAGTCGTAACCGCAATTGCAGCGATTGGTGCCTTAAGCGAGTATTCTTTAGAAGTTGAAGCGAAAATCAGTGCTGCCGAAATCGTCGTAAACAATGCGAACTTGCTTGGCGCAAGCCCGGAGGAGATAACTGGTTATACGACAACGTTGGCGATTGCGAAGCAAAAGATCGACAGATTGGCACTGGAAGCGGCCGTTCGTGACTTACAGATTCATTTTGCCGGCAAGGATTCCAGCATCTCGGTCACGCAAAATATAGACTTGCCACCATCGGATCCAAACAGAGGCGTTAGCATCAGTTGGAAGTCTTCCAGCCCGTCCGTTGTCAGCAACGACGGTGTGGTCACTCGCCCTGAGAGTGGATCAGCGGATGCAACGGTTGCATTAACAGCAACCTTGTCTAGGAATAAAGATACTCGTAATGCCGAATTTGTGATTATCGTGGTGTCACAACCTGCACAAGTTCCTGTTTTAGAATCATTGACAGTTAATTCAAGTAGTTTCGTCTTTCACAGCTACGCAGAAATCGGTCAACTTATTGTTACTGCCAACTACTCGGACGGCTCTTCAAGACCAGTAACTAAAGATGCTACTTATAGAATCAGTGACATCAATGTTGCAAGAGTAAGTAATGCAGGAGAAATTACGCCCCTAGGCAAAGGAACGGCAACGATCTCGCTCGACTATGGCGGTTTACTGAAAACTGCAATCGTTACGGTGGATATTTCGGGTGGCGGAATATCCGAACCGATTGTCCAAGTGGCAGCTGGCGACGGTCAGGTAGATTTGTCGTGGAAATCTATTGGAGCTGGCGTAACCTACCAGGTTTACATTTCTACCATCAGCGGGTCGTTTGAAGAACCGCCTGTTGCTTTAACAGAGACGAATTATACATTTAAGGGCTTAAAAAACGATGTACCGTACTTCTTTATCGTAAAAGTGTTGCAGAATGGCCAAGTCGTTACTTCTAAGGAAGTGACTGCTGTTCCTGTTGCAGCGTACAAGGAAAAAACGGCGACGCCAACTTACGATGGCATTGTGTATCCCAACAGCATCAAGCTTACGGGTACTGCGGAGCCTTCATCGAATGATTTTTGGAATACCGTTACATTAACCAAAAAGGATGGCACGTTTGTAGCTAGAAGCTATGTGATGCTGGACGGAATATTTGGACTTTTAACAAATTTTGACGTTATGCCCAAAGCGTCTCTCTCCGTAGGGGAAGAAGTGCTGCTTACTGCACAAGCTTATGGTAAAAAAAGCAGTGATCCAGTAGCTGTTGTTGTTCAGCCTACCCAAGGTCAGACTCTCAAGCCTACAGTCACTAGCGTCGTTTACGAAGTAAACAGTCTGCTCATCGGTTATGCAGAGCCGAGAGCATATGTGACCGTCGCTTATGGCGAAGGGAAAGGCGATACGATTATAGCCAATGAAGACGGCTACTACAGCCTTTACTTGTGGAGCAATGATCTACAAGCTGGTGAACAGGTAAGGGTCATGGCTACCGTTCATGGGAAAGCGACAAGTGAACCTGCCATTGTTATTGTGCAAGAGTCAGTGAAGACCGACAAGCCAACAGTGACAGGGGTCGTTTATACCAATAGTTATAGGCTAAGCGGACTTTCAGACCCGGGATTATTTCATGACTGGAGCACTGTTATTTTGCGTAAGCAGGATGGCACCTTCATCACGCAAAACGTCGTGAACGAAGATGGATCTTATCTCATGACGACGAACAACTACTACCCTGTCCCACTAGAGGCGGGAGAGCAGGTTATGTTTACCGCGCGGGCCTACGGCAAAAGAGAGAGTGACCCTATCCCACTCATTGTTCAGGCAACGAACGGGCAAACCCATATACCATCGGTAAAAGGCGAAGTCTATGACACCTCCTACTTGATGCAAGGTTATGCAGAGCCGGGTGCGTTAGTAAGTATTTCCGGTGGGGCCTATGATAAAACATCGTATATTACTGCTAACAGTGACGGATCTTTCGAATACTATACTGGGTATTTCAAAGCTGGGACCTCGTTCAAAATAACAGCAACGGCACTAGGGAAAGCAGCTAGTGAACCGCTCTATGTTACAGTACAAGCAGGACCTAAAACAGCAACTCCAAAAGTGACTGGCGATGTGTTCACTAATGGGTTCATGATCGTCGGGGAAGTAGATCTAGGAGCTGAAAATGTCAACACTCTCCTCATTCTGTCGAAAAAGAACGGTACTTACGTAGACAGTTTTGGCGTAGATCAAGGGGGAGCATTTAGTATTCAATCGTATATCTATCCGAACTCCTCTCATGTCACACTTGTTGCCGGTGAAGAACTGCTTCTAACGGCACAATCATTCGGTAAAAATACCAGCGACCCTGTTGTCCTTATTGTAAAACCTACGCAAGGTCGCACCGCCTCTGTCATGACAGAAGTTGTCAATGAAACCCTTATTAGCGGTTGGGCTGAATTCGGGGCAACTGTCATCCTGAAATCCGACTCCAGCAGTAAAGTGATGAGAACTGTAGCCTCCAATGCAGATGGATTTTTTACTTTCTATCCTGATGCAAACAATGTAACTCAGACTGGAGATCGCGTGAGCATTACAGCGACTGTGATTGGCGAGGATACCAGCAAGCCGATTGAAGTGACGGTAGGCGCAGCAAAGCGGACAGAAACACCAACGGTTACCGGCGAGATCTATCCGAATTTCTACCACATTAGCGGAAACACAGTACCTGGGATGACAAACACGAGGACATATGTTTATCTGAAGAAACAAGACGGAACTTATGTAACCTCTTGGGCTGTAGCGCAAGAAGGCAGTTTCGGGGCATACAGCTTGCTTGAAAATCTAGTCCTTACAGCGGGTGAGAAATTACAAGTAACAGCTAAGGCTTACGGGATGAAAGAAAGCGAACCTGTCCCCCTTATCGTACAAGCAATCAAAGGGCAAACGGCATCGCCCACCGTTATGGAGCCAGCAACGGAGGCGGTTTTTTCCGGATGGGCTGAACCAGGATCTATCGTAAGTTTCAATGTTGTGCCAAATGGTTTTGGCGAGTGGACCACCATTTCTTCTGACGGTTCGTTCAGATTTTCTATGTTTCCTGCCGATTATATTCATGCAGGAGATCGAATAAAAATTACCGCTACAACCATCGGCAAAGCAACGAGCGACCCGACCTATGTGACGTTAGGAGCGGCAGCTAAAACTGCGATGCCGACTGTTACCGGGGTCGTTTATACGAATGGATTTATACTGCAAGGTTCCGTAGGTTCGGAATCAAGTTTCACGAGTATGACCCTGACGACTAACTATGACTCCATTGTAGGATCTTTTGTTACCGGTTCGGATCGTAATTTCTCAACATCTCAGCTCTTCCAAACCTATGTCCGTTTGAAAGCAGGGGAAGTTGTGCTATTAAGAGCTCATGTGGATGGCATGACAAGAAGTGATCCCATTCAATTCGTCGTACAAGCCACAAAGGGTCAGACGGAAGTTCCTACTATTAACGATGACATCGTTGAAACAGAATCCTTCAAAGGAATTGCAGAACCTGGCGCCATAGTTACATTATCAAACGATACAACAGGGAACGTTCAAACTATAATTGCCGCAACAGATGGCAGCTATTCGTTCTACTGGGATTATAAAGCCTACAAAATTGGCGACCAGCTATCCTTAACGGCAACAGTTCCTGGTAAAGAGACAAGCGATACGGTACAGATTACTCTCATCGACTCTCCTTAGTTTTATTGAAAAAGACGGCTACCCGATCATCGGGAGGTCGTCTTTTTGTGCGCTTGGCAGCGCAATGGACTAATGAGTGAAAGTCTCTAGTACACCGCGAGGTGGCGGAAGTACATAGCT
>NZ_JBYTBS010000068.1:0-34715 GCF_058789495.1 Paenibacillus sp. FW126-R14
GTTACGGGGTTACGGGGTTACGGGGTTACGGGGTTCCAAGGCCTCTTGCAAGGCCCCGCCCACCTACCAAGGCTTCTTCCCGCCGCCAAGCTTCTTCAAAATGCCATCGTTGGCCGCATCGTATGCCTGAAAGATTTTGGCCGCAACCGGGGAAGCCCCATAGCGCCCGTATCCGCCTTCCGGCACGACGACCGCGACGGCGAGCTTCGGATTTTCCTCCGGCGCGAACGCGATGAACACGGCGTTGTCGATCGTGCCGCCGGAGACCGCTTGCGTCGACGTTCCTGTTTTCCGCGCTACGTTATAAGGCAGTTCCTCGATGCCTTCCGCTTCGCTTTTCATCCCATGGATGATCGTATTCCAGTCCTCCTTGGAGAACTCGGCAGAGAAATCCTCCAGCACTTCTGGCTCTATTTTTCGAACGAATTGACCTTGATAGTCCCGGATTTCATCTACGAACAAGGGTTTCATCCGTTTCCCTCGACTAGCTAAAGTAGCTGTGTACTGAGCAAGCTGCAATGTTGTCGTTTTTTCGTTTTGTCCCCAGGAAGCAAAGACCATCGCGGATTGATAACTGTCTTTTGCGGCATTTTTTATAAAATCATTAGATCCGGCAAATTCGCCTGGAAGGCCGCTTTCTGTTTTAACGCCCAAACCGAATTTCGCCATATATTCTGCCCATTTTGCCGTCACAGCGGGATTCTCTCTGCCATATTTAGACCAGAATGGAATACCGACTTTTTCTGACATAAACGTGTTAGAGGAATGTTCGATGGCGCCCGCGGCATCCAGATAACCGTACGATACCTTGCCCGAATTGGTGATGGTGCTACTGCCGTCTTTACCGAAGCTAAAAGAGCCTGAATCGTAATAATTCTTCTCATACCCGTTGAAAAATTTCTCCTTAAGCCCTATTAACACAGTCAAAGGCTTAATCGTGGAACCCATGAAAACAATCGAAGATGGATGTTTTGCATTTTCTTTGTCATCCGGGAATTTAGCTTTGGCTGTCCGAATACTGCCATTCGGAATGAATGTTTCGATCTCTTTGTATATGCTTGGCGACATACCGCCCGTCCACGCGTTAGCATCGTAATCCGGATAGTTCGCCATAGTAACCACACGTCCAGTATCTACTTCCATCGCAACCGCAAAACCGGAAGCGGCCTGCATCCCAACCTTCATATACAAATTATTGGCGTGGGAAGGGCTGCGCAGATAGCTAATATGGTCCTCCAGCATTCGTTCCGTTGCCTGCTGGATATCTTTATTTATGGATAGGTATACATTATTGCCTTTGACGGGCGCCGTGACATCGGCTCTTCCAATAATTTTATTCACGGCGTCAACAGGGTATTTCTTGCTGCCGTTTTTCCCGCGAAGCTCGTCCTGATACATGCGCTCGATGCCATCGAAGCCCACATTTTCAGCGTTTACATATTCCTTGGCCATAGGGCTTCCTTTATAAATTTCTTTGGCTGTCGGTGAAGTAAAGGAATTCGTATAACCCACCAAATGCGTAGCAATCGTTGTATGGTCATTATCATCCATTTCATAGGTGCGAATGTTTTCCTCCGTTACGTCCAGCCACTTAAATTCATCCCTATGCTCTAAAATATAAGCGATCTCTTCGTTGGACAAATCCGCCTTTATTCTTCGATGAACCCAGTAATAGCTCGGCTTCTTAATTTCGTTCTTATGGTAGTCGTAGCCAATGTCCATGGCTAGAACAATTTCTTCCGGAGTAGGACTTTTCGAATTTGGTTTGCCATACTTATCGAAAACATCGGCCTTAAGCCGCTCAGCCATAGCAATCAAATCATCTAAATTTTGCCCATCGGGATCAATTCGAAAAAAGAGCGACTGCATAGGAATGGTATAAGCTAGAGGGGATTTCGTGGAATCATAGATGTTGCCGCGAATCGGAGCAATTGGGATCGTTTGCGTTCCGTTTCTATTCTCAGCAGCTTTAAGCTCTTTCGTTTGCACGAACTGCAAGATGGCCAATTTCACAATTAAAACGGAAAACAGAACAAAGGTTACAAAGAAAAAAATATTGATTCGGAGCGAGAAGTTCTTCTTCTGCGAAATTCTTTTTTTCAGCGGATCATCCATCATCGGTGATTTTATCATACAGGTCCTTTCTACTGCAGAACTATTCCACACAAACAGACGAAAGGAATCTCAAAAGAGTTCACTAAAAAATGGAAAATTTGAGTTAAAATCCAAGTGAAACACAAAAAAAACCTCCAGTCCCACTTATTGAAAGTGGATTTGAAGGTTTTTTGATACGCTCCGCGAGCCAACTCAACTGTATGTTACCAAGGCCTCTTCCCGCCGCCAAGCTTCGTCAAAATGCCATCGTTGGCCGCATCGTATGCCTGAAAGATTTTGGCCGCAATCGGGGAAGCCCCATAACGCCCGTATCCGCCTTCCGGCACGACGACCGCGACGGCGAGCTTCGGATTCTCCACCGGCGCGAACGCGATGAACACGGCGTTGTCGATCGTGCCGCCGGAGACCGCTTGCGTCGACGTTCCTGTCTTCCGCGCCACGTTATACGGCAGCTCCTCGATGCCCTCGGCGCCGCTCTTCATGCCATGAATGATCGTATTCCAGTCATTTTTGGCAAACAAAGCGGAAGAGTCGTCCATCACTTCAGGCTCCACTTTCTTTACCAGTTCGCCTTCGAAGCTGCGAATCTCGTCTACGAACAACGGCTTCATCCGTTTGCCGCGGCTGCCCAGTGTGGCAGCGAACTGCGCGAGCTGTAGCGTCGTTGTTTTCTCGTTCTGCCCCCAAGAAGCGTAGACCATGGCAGATTGATAACTGTCTTTTTTGGCGTTCTTGGTAAAGTCATTCGAACCGGCAATTTCGCCCGGTAGGCCGCTTCCGGTTTTGACGCCTATTCCGAATTTCGCCAAATACTCTGCCCACTTGTCGGTTACCGCGGGATTTTCGCCGCCGTATTTCGAATAAAACGGAATGCCGATTTTGGCCGACATATACGTATTCGACGAATGCTCGATCGCGCTGGATGCATCCAAGTTACCATAAGCCACTTTCCCTGAGTTGGAAATCGAACTTGTAGAATTGGCCTTACCGAAAGTGAATGTCCCCGAATCGTAATAGTATTGATTGGAAGGCGTAATCAACTTTTCCGTTAGCCCTATCAACACCGATAAAGGTTTGATTGTGGATCCCATGAAGACGATCGACGAAGGATGTTTCGGACGCTCTTTGTCCGTATATTTCGGATAAGCGGTTGTAATCGATCCATTGGAAATATAAGATCCGATTTCATCGAGAGTAGCTTGGGAAATGCCGCCCGTCCAATCATTCGAATTGTAATCAGGGAAATTGGCCATTGTCACGACGCGTCCTGTGTCCACTTCCATAGCAACCGCATAACCGGCCTGCGCATTCGCCCCATACTTGATAAATGAATCATTCCGCGCATAAGGCGTATGCAAGAAAGCAATCTGATCGGCAATCGCTTTTTCCGCGGTTTTCTGAATATCCTTATTGATGGACAAATACAAGTTATTGCCCTTGGTTGGCTTTGTTACGGTCGCACGGCCGATAATTTTCATCGCGGCATTAACAGGGTAAATTTTGTACCCGTTTTTCCCGCGAAGCTCGTCTTGGTACATGCGCTCGATGCCATCGAAGCCCACATTTTCGGTATCGAGATATTCCTTGCTGTTCTCGTTATCTTTGTACATCTCTTTCGCTTTATCGGTGGAATACGATTTCAGGTATCCGATCAATTGCGGAGCAATCGTCGTTGTGCCGTCATCGTCCAATTCATAGGTCCGGATGCTTTCCTCCGTCACTTCCAGCCACTTGAATTCATCCCGGTGCTCAAGCAAATAAGCGATTTCTTTGTTGGACAAGTCAGTCTTAATTTTCCGCGGAACCCAGTAATAACTGGGATCTTTCACTTTGTTTTTATTGATATCATAGCCAAGGTCCATGGCCAGCACGATGTCCGCGGGTTCCAGCTTTTTGGAATCCGGTTTGCCGTATTTATCGAAAACGTCCGTTTTCAGCCTGGTAGCCATGCGAATAACTTCATCTTTATCCTGCTGAGACGGCTCGATCCGGAAGAACAAGGACTGCACGGGGATGGTATAAGCAAGAGGAGATTTCGTTGAATCATAAATGTTGCCGCGGATAGGAGCAATCTTATTGGTCTGATTCGTATTGGTATTCTCAGCCGCTTTCAAATCCTTGGCTTGAACGAATTGTAAAATAGCCAGACGCACGATGAGTACGGAAAATAATAAGAACGTAACAAAGAAAAAGATATTGATCCGAAACGAAAAATGCCGTTTCTTGGTGATTTCTTTTTTCTTGGGATCATCCATTATGGATGGCTTCATTCACTCTCAGATCCTTTCTTACACAAATGCTTGTTGTTCTTCAAAAAGCTCAAGCAGGGATCTTATCCCTCTCCCGGTATGGTAGTCATATCGAATAATACGCACCGCATCGATACCGACCTGAGACGGCGCCCAAACGTCATTCGTTTCATGATCGCCGATATACAGCACGTCTTTCGCCGCTACTCCTGCCTTCTCTAAAGCCAGCTTAAAAATCGCCGGATCCGGCTTCTCAAGGCCAACCTCTGTCGACACAAGCACAGGATCAAAATAGTGTAAAATCCCTTTATCCTCTAAAATATCTTTCAACGTTGGCGCAAAATTGCTAATAATTCCAATTCGAAAACCGCCGGCTCGGAGCCGTTCCAGAAAAGGCTTAACGTCCTCAAATAACTCATAGTACTCGGGCGCAGTATAGATTTCGTACAATTCATGACAGCATTGGAAGATCTCTTCTTCTGTCCACTCCTCATGGATGCCCAGTTTATGAAGCACGTATTTATATAGGTTGACCCAGAATTCACGATCTGACTCTGGCGAGCACACAATGAAATTATCCTGTTTATTCACATAATAAAAGAGACGGAAAGCTTCCGTAAAAAGTTCACTGATGATGGCCTCATCACGGTCAACGGACCGGACTTGCAGGTACTGTTTCAAAATCGTTTGGGCTGCAGGAATCGTTAATAGCGTGTCCCCGGCATCTAAGTATATCATAGGGTATTCATGAATGGGTTTAGACATACGGACTCCTTTATCCTCTCAAAATAATCCTTTATTAGTTTACCACATTTACTTATGGATGAGAAAAGCCACGAAAGATCTTTTCAAAAATAGTTCACATGCTTAAGCAAAAAGAAAAAAGCCCCCTCAGATCACCGAGAGAAGGCTTCCTTGCTTGTATGAGCTTACCGTATAATTAAGCATCTTTAATATGCGTCTGGTCAAAGTTTGGCGGGTTGAACCAGTTCCCCCCGCTAGCCACCCAAGTGGAATCGAGCGGCACCCAGCGATTGGACTCCTTCAGGTACACCTCATTCCAAGCGTGAGGCCCGTAGCTGCCCTGCCCGTCATAGCCAAGACCGGTTACAACCTTCACATCCAGGCCTACGGCTCTTGCCATTTGGGCATACAGTCTGGAGTAGTCGATGCATACGCCTTCTTTGGTATTGAACGTATCCTCCGGCGTCTGTTCCTTCCAAATGCGCTGTTCTTCATACAGCTTCACTTTATCCCAATCGTAATGGATCCTGCTGCCGACCCATTTGTACAGCAGCTTTGCCTTCTCCTCGTCCGTCGATCCCCCGGCTGTTACTTCTCTGGCTGTATCTACGATATTGCCGGGAACCTTCGCATCCAGCACTTCATATTTCCGTTGTAAAATGTTCGTGAATTCCTGCTCCACCGCGCGGGTAAACACCGGCGCCTTGTCGGCGATGAAATCGCCCGTGAAGGGAGAAATCACTTCCTTCGCCCCTTTTTGATACATCTGAGAAGATTCAATGTACGGCGCGATCATGGAATGCGGGAATAAAGTCACGTAAATGAACAGCACCGCGATGAGAATGAGAGCTCTTGCAAAACCTGCAACAGAGCCGATGGCACCACCGGATATGGAGGAGAGAATCGAGCTGCTGCGCTCCCGGTAAGGATCGCGATGAGCCAGCCACCGACCGATCAACGGATCAATCAACAAATTCAGGAACTGCTTCACAATCAGATAGCCGAGCAAAAACAACACGCCGAATCGCAGCAGCGGGAAATCACGTATGCTTGTAATAGCTGTATAATATGCTTGTTTAAGCGCGCTAATCTCTACGGACGGTACTTGCAGATTTTGACCTTTCAACCAAGTTTGAATCCATGGCGAAACGAGCCCGACACCTTTCCACGCAACAAACATGGACACGATAACTACGGCCGCCTCCACAAGCATGGAGAGCAGATGTTTGGCAGACCCGGACCCGCCCCGGAAAAAACCTTGTAGGACGGAGCCTGCAAAAGTGAGCACAATCACAATGGATATGAAATTGATTGAACTGGCTTTGAGCCATGTAATATCCGTCATGACCGCTCCCCCTCCTTCGTGTTAGCCTTTTCTATTGCCCAGCGTTCTTCTTCGCCTGATCGATAAAAGCATTCACCGCTGCATTCGCATTCATCTTGAACGTTTTGCCAAGAAAGGTAACTTGCACTTCCTCCGATCCCGCTTTGCCTTCCACTTTCAGACTCTTCGTCGTAACGAGAAAGGAACCGTCAGGATTTGCTTTGAATTGCGCTTCTTTCGCTTCGGCAGTCAACGTGCTGATCGCTTTATCTTTGACCTCATCGCCAACCTGAGCTACGACGCTTGCCCCAATATCCTTTATTTTATCCGTATAGCTTGATCCGTAAACGATAAGTGCGCCGACAACGGCAATGACGACAATCCACTTCACCACAGTTTTCACAATCCCAATGACAATAAATAAAACGATAATAGCAGCAACAAGCAAATACCAACGATCCTGTGCAAATGTAATCCACTGATCCAAATGAACCCCTCCTATTTATCCAAAAGTCCTACCTATCATACTACAGCGAATCCTTAGTCTTCATCTCTTTTTTTCCTTAACTGCGCTAATTTTCGCTGAATCTCTTCCGTTTGATCGACTCTTCCCCGCGTCTTGCGAAAGGACTGCCGCAGGCGGAATACTAGAAAAACAGCAACGCATGCGAGTAAAACAATCACATAAGCATCCATAACTTTCCTCCGTTAGAATTGTGTCAATTGCGCCGAAAGGTCATATCCATCGGACGAGCGGCGTACATCTTAAGAAGAGACAAGACTATCTAACGAGGTGGTGAGCACATGCGCACAGCCCTTTGGCTGTACTTATTTATGTTTGTTGCTTTTTTTGATTTGCACGCGCAGTACCCGATTCTTTCTCCTTTCGCCTTATCCTTAGGAGCGGCACCTTCCTTTATTGGGCTAATTATGGGCGTATACTCGATCACGCATTTACCGGGCAATCTGATGGCTGGTTATGGCGTGGACAAATACGGCAGTAAATATTTCATCGTCTTTAGCCTGATTGTAGCAGGGATCATCTTACTTTTTCAATCCAACGTCAAAGATCCGTGGCACCTGCTTTACATTCGTTCCATCAGCGGCTTCGTGCTCGCCTTCTTATCCCCGGCCTGTCTGTCGCTGCTAGCCCGCATCGCCAAAGACAGCATCCAACAGAGCAAGCTGATGGCAGGGAACGGTCTCATCCACACATTGGCATCGGTTGTTTCCCCAGCGGCAGGGGCTGTACTTGTTGCCAAGATCGGTTTTACAACATCCTTCTCCGTCCTTGGCTGGATCCTTATTGCAACCGGCGTCTTAGCCATCTTCGGCGTCAAAGAAAAACAGCTGCTGGGCCAAGCCGCCGGCAAGCTTCCAACCCTGGACCATCACGGCCACGGCATGTTGAACGATCACTCCGACCTGCCGGCCGGGCTGTCGATTCCTTGGCTATTTTTTCTCATTCCGATGGCGCTCTCCTGCTCGCAAGGTATTTTATTTTTTGAGCTGCCGCTCATGGAGTCCGCACGAGAATCGATTCTCACATCCGGCGTCTTTTTTACGCTAATCAGCTTGGGCGCTTTGCTAAGCATTTCCTTCTGGTTCCTGAACAAAGTTGCGCCATTTATTCGTACGGTTTGCGGAAGCTTATCGCTAGCGGCTATATTTTTCGGATTAGCCATCCACTGGCCGGTCCCGCTGCCGGTCTCGCTCTTCCTTATTGGAATGGCCAAAGGCGTGATTTATCCGGCTCTCGCTGCCTTGCTTGCCAGTATCACAAGCAGCAATCGGTACGGGCGTGTCTTTTCCTTGCTTTCGATCTCTTATTCCGTTGGCGCTTTTATCGGTCCCATGATGGCCGGTCAGCTTCGCGACCATATTTCCTCTTATTTCATTGCATTTTTCGTCCTTATGCTGGCCCTTTCCCTATTGCCACTGCGTTCGTTTAAGACACCTGTTACGACATAACGCTGCATGCGCCCCGCGGCTTGAGAAGATCAAGCCGTCTTTGTGCTGTCAATCTCTGTCATTTCCCGGGAAATGGCCGCGCAATATTTGCTCAATCGTCGAATGGAATCCTTGGATCGCATGCAAAAACGGGTTATACTACAAAAAAAACCTGATGGAGGATATCCCATGTCGATCACTATCATTGTAGAAGGCAAAAACGACAAAAGCCGCTTGAAGCGCGTGGTTGATGAGAGCGTCCAGATTCTTTGCACCTTCGGAACTCCCAGCTCGCAGACCTTGGATGAATTAAGAAAGAAAGCCGGCGACAAACAAGTTTATTTGTTTACGGATAATGACGCTTCCGGCAAAAAAATCCGCTTTCTTCTACGGGATACGTTTCCGGATTCCGAACAAATTTATACGCGCAAAGGGTATGCCGGCGTCGAAGGAACGCCCGAAGATTACCTTATTCAGCAATTAGAAAAAGCAGGTCTGGAGGAGTATATTATATACCCGTCACCAGATCCTGCTTTTGAATAGTTGATGCAATTCATTATTTCTCTTTGGACAAGGTAACCACATCTTTGACAATATGGTCGGCATCCAGCTCCGGATTGCCCGCATCGTAATAATTGCGCAATTTC
The DNA here is from genome assembly GCF_058789495.1 of Paenibacillus sp. FW126-R14. Taxonomy (NCBI): domain Bacteria; kingdom Bacillati; phylum Bacillota; class Bacilli; order Caryophanales; family Paenibacillaceae; genus Paenibacillus; species Paenibacillus sp. FW126-R14. Next base: position 9,030 of record NZ_JBYTBS010000068.1, read on the forward strand.
CCTTTTTTATCAACCAGTAGAATAGCATTGGAGTGAGAGAAGTTTCCGTCCTTCTCCTTAATCACCATAATTCCGAAATCCTCTGCAAGCTTATGGGTTTTCGCTTCTTCGCCGCGGAGGAACATCCATCCGCTTGGATCAGGCTTAGATTCGAACTTGGCTCCGAACTCTTTAAGCACAGAGGGCGTGTCCCGGTTGGGATCTACCGTTATCGAAATGATTTCGGATTTCGTGCCGAATAACTCTTTTTTCTTCAGCGCGTCCTGTACTTGTGTCAGCAAAAAAGTTGTCGGCATACAAACGTCAGGACAGAAGGAATAGAAGAAATAAACTAGTCTTACTTTGCCGTCCGTATCAGCGGAAGCGACTGTTTTCCCGTCCAAATCCTGCAGTTGAAAAGATGGGGACTGCTTCATAGCCGTCAATCGTTGATCCGGCTCGCTGCTGTTCACCCAAAGCTTATAGGCAAAAGAAGCAATCATGGCAATCAAGATAGCGCCCAGCGCCAGCTTGAACCAATTTTTTTCAAAAAAAGTACTCATCGTTGTCATCCGTCCCCAATTCTAGCTAATCTTCACAGTGTCAATAACCATGAGGATTGATAAGAGTGTTAGATACATAATAGAGAAAAGAAACATGCGCTTAGCCCACTGTACTTCAGCCTCACCTGTTGCCTTGAAGCCCTTCACACTCATAAACACCCAGATCAATCCGAGAATCGTGGAACCGGCCAAAAAGAGATAACCCACATATCCGTAAGCCGTTAGCATAACGGTTACCGGCACAAGCAGAACCACATAGCGAACCATGGAAATCTTCGTTACGTAAGATCCTTTCACGACCGGTAAAAGCGGGAATCCAGCGGCGCGATATTCTTCCATGCGGCGAATGCCCAATGCCCAGAAATGCGGCGGCTGCCATAAGAACAAGAAAAGGAACACCAGAATGGCGCCTAAATCAACCGTTCCGGTAACCGCACAGTACCCGATAACCGGCGGCGTCGCACCGGAAAACGCGCCTACGAACGTACTCCATACAGAGGTTCTTTTGAACCATGCCGTATACAGCCATACATATAAGAACAATCCGATTAATCCGATCAAAGTTGCCAGCGGGGAATGCGCTCCAAAGTACAGAACAGCCAACCCGATCGTTCCCAAAATAATGCCGTACCATAAAACAACATTAGGTCCCAGTCTTCCGCTTGGCAGCGCTCTGTTCTGCGTCCGCTCCATTTTGGCATCCATCTCACGGTCCAAATAATTGTTCAGCACCGTGCCGCCAGCCATTACAAGCGCTGTTCCTAGCATGGTCATAATCAGATGCATCCAGCTTACGTCCCAGCGTGCGGCCACCCAATAACCGGCAAAAGCGGTCATTAAATTGGAATAAATGATGCCCGGTTTCACCAACCGGTAAAAATCCTTTAACGTCACAGGTTCTGCAGATGATGTCTTATTAGCTGCATCTATGGCTTCGTTCCCCAAAGAACCTTGTGGTGAACCGGTAGAAATGCTTTCATAACTTGCTTGATTTTCCACGTCATTGCCCTCCTCTATATCGAGCTTCCGAGCTAATTGATTGATGAACACATTTATCATACCAACCCCTACACCGTTTGACAATGAAGTGAGGGCAGTTGTCATGATATTGTCGATTCTCCTTCCAGTATGCGTGGAAAAGAAACTTGCCATTCTCTCCCAACAAAAAAATAGCCTTTCTTCCAGAGGAAAGAAAAGGCTTAGCAGCATATGGCATCGCGCAAGCACCAAAAGAGGGAACTGCGTTCCGCTGCCGCTCGTTAAATGGGAAGAGGCTGTTCCACAACTTCAACGTTCCGCGCACTCGCCTACTTTAATGCTGAAAAACGGCATCTCAGCGAAGGCTGCCCCACAAGTTATAGGAATGACTGGGGATAAGGTGAAGGAATCCGGCGTCCCGTCACGTTTCGGACACAGACGCCGTTATCTTCGCGAAAAGCGCGTGTTTCTCTGCTAACAGACACCAGAAACCTTATTTGCCGATGTAGGGGTAAAATTAGTCCCCAAGTGAGCAAGTAACAGCACCGGTGTCCGTTACATGTTCGAAGCGGTTCTTTTCCATCGAATAAGGGCCCCTCTGTCCGTCAGCGAGGACTTAGACTCGGCTAAGGCCCATTACGCCTGCTCGACAGGGTGATCAAACAGCCTTCAAAAGCTTTTCGTCTCCCTAACATAGAAGACACCTTCAGCAGCTATTTATTAACCATTAACGGGGTTAAGGCCAACAGACTGCGGCGCAGTTCATGCCAAGCATGTGTAAGAGCATGCTGTAATTTCCATGCATGCCTTCCCATTACCGTGACGACCAACCCGTGTTTGTAAGTCAGACTGGCTCCAATACGCACATCTTCCATGCCATTAAGCTTTTCCAGACATGCGAGCAAGTCACCCAGATGCTGCTGTTTCAAACGATCTGAAAAAACATACAGATTACCCAAGTGAGTTTCCCGCTCCCAACTCCCCGGGGCCGTAAGCTGCATCGTCTGGGGTTCAATCCTCTGGTTCTGATAATAGATCAGCTCCGTGCCGTACCATACCCTCATACGATTCGCATAATGCGAATACTGGAAAACCTCCCCGCGCTGCGTTCGTCCCGGACATAAAATGTCCGAGAATATGCACGCGCCCCCTGGTGCAAGATGCAGCTCCGTTTCCGAGAAGAAACGGGCATTCTTGTACAGCATCAGCGGCTCGGGGATGTATTCCAGCAGCGCGCCTGCTGCTACATGCAGCGATTGGCGCTGCGTGCTGCCCTGCTGCGCTAATGAAGGGTGAACCTTCGTGAACGATTGGTTCGTTAGAAAAACACGTGCGCCCTCCTCCAGGCGCACGTTGATTTCGTAATGATCCCCTGCCATCAGCCCGGGGGAGCAGTCCATCATATAAACACCCAACTGTTCCGAGGGCTGGTCACCCGTTAACGTACCGTTCTCATAACGGAACGTCTTGGCGATTTTGAGCGGGGAGGCGTGATATTTGCGGACGAGCTGCGTGATGCCGCTGCGGACGGCAAATGCCGCGCCAATCTCCCCGCTCACGCTAGGCATGGGTGTACTCCTGCTCCACCCATGTGACGATGTCGTCCAACCCGGTGCCGCCCATCAAGTTGGAGAAAATATACGGGCGGTCGCCGCGCATCTTCTTCGTGTCCGAATCCATGACTTCCAGGGAGGCGCCTACGTACGGGGCTAAATCGATTTTGTTAATGATGAGCATATCCGACCGCATGATGCCAGGTCCGCCTTTGCGAGGAATTTTCTCACCTTGCGCAACATCGATGATATAGATGAAGCGATCCACTAATTCCGGACTGAATGCCGCAGCCAAATTATCGCCGCCGCTCTCGATGAAAATAATATCGAGATGCTCAAAACGCTGTTCCAACTCTTCAATCGCTTCGAAATTCATCGAAGCATCCTCACGGATTGCCGTATGCGGGCATCCGCCTGTTTCCACCCCGATAATGCGCTCCTCCGGCAGCGCCTCCGAACTAATAAGAATGCGGGCGTCTTCCTTCGTGTATATATCATTCGTAATCACCGCGATGCTGTAGCGCTTGTTGAGCTTGCGGGCCAGACGTTCTACCAAGGCTGTTTTGCCGGAGCCTACAGGCCCTCCGATGCCAATGCGCATGGGGCGGGTTCGATCGACAGACGGCTTCTCCCAGTGATGATGATGATGACCTTGTCCTTGACACATAGCCATTCCTCCTAGAATTAATTTACGGCGCTTTGACAGCCCGGTATGAATTAAGACATGAATAATCGCGAGTACAGCGTTTCGTGCTGCATCATCGCCAGCTCTGCCGCAGGCGAATTCGTGTAAGCTTCCATGGGATCCAACTGTGCCACGCGCGGCCACTGGCTTTCGATCAGCGGAATCACTTTGGAGAGCAGCATTTGACCCTGAGTCTGCCCCATGGACATAAGTCGGAGCGCACTGTTGATGCAAGTCATCACGCAGCTGTACAAGTAGCCCTCCACGGCCCGATCCAGCGGCACACCAAGGTGATAGCTCACCCATCCGTGAACAAGGGGATGACCCGCGCTGCATCGATCGGCCTTGACCGCTTCATCCAAGGGCTTCCAAAGCAGCCCCGGGTACATAGCGCGAGACAGTTGAAGCAGCCTGCGCCCCATCTTTTGAACGCCGCTTCGCGCTTCACTGGATACCCGCTGCACATGCAGCATGTGGTCGAAGGCCCAAAGCCGCTCCCATTCCCCCTCGGGAATATGCATGTAGGCCGCTTTAATCACCATCGCATCTGCCGATGCCCAGCTGTGATGGAGCATCGTGCCGATATAAGCTTCGAGCTCATCGACAGTTGCCAGCCGTCCTTGCTGAACGAGCGTTTCCAACCCAAAGGAATGGGAGAAGCCCCCGATCGGCAAAGCCGAATCCAGCAGCTGCTGATAAGCAAGCCAGTGAAACCCCGGAGCCTTTTCCGCTTGGCGCACAGCTGTTCCTGCTTCCATTCCATTCATGTTCATCACCTGCATGTTTAAAATAAGAAATATAACTGCGCCATCGGCAGCTCCGTCGCCGGCTCGCACGTAATGGCTTCCCCGTCCACCTTGACTTCATAGGTTTCCGGATTTACTTCTATCGACGGTGTGCCATTGTTATGAATCATGTCTTTTTTGGAAACAGCGCGGCAGCCTTTCACAGCTTCTATCCGCTTTTGCAACCCCAGCTTCTCCGCTATGCCTTTGTCCAGAGCGGCCTCAGAAACGAACGTAATCGAGCTTTGTGTCAATGCCTTGCCGAAAGCCGCAAACATCGGGCGGCCGAATACCGGCTGCGGCGTTGGAATGGAGGCATTCGGATCGCCCATTTGCGCATAGGCAATGCTGCCGCCCTTGAGCACCAAATCCGGTTTGACCCCGAAAAACATCGGGCTCCAAACGACCAAATCGGCGAACTTCCCCGGCTCGATAGAACCAACGAGATGCGATACCCCATGCGTAATCGCAGGGTTGATCGTGTACTTGGCAATGTACCGCTTGATGCGGAAATTGTCGCCGTCTGCCGTATCCGGAGCCAGCGGCCCCCGTTGTTTCTTCATTTTATCCGCCGTTTGCCAAGTGCGAATGATCACCTCGCCCACCCGGCCCATGGCTTGGGAATCCGAGCTCAGCATGCTGAACACGCCGAGATCATGCAGAATATCCTCCGCGGCAATCGTTTCCGGACGTATCCGCGAATCCGCGAAAGCGACATCCTCCGGAATCCGGCTGTCCAAATGATGGCAAACCATGAGCATATCCAAATGCTCCTCAATGGTATTGATCGTGTACGGCCGCGTCGGATTGGTCGAAGACGGCAGGACGTTCGCTTCGGCAGCTGCGCGAATGATATCCGGCGCATGCCCTCCGCCCGCTCCCTCTGTATGATACGTGTGAATGGTGCGGCCTTTAATGGCCGCCAGCGTATCTTCCAGAAATCCCGCTTCATTTAATGTGTCGGTATGAATGGCCACCTGAACGTCATATTGATCGGCTGCTTCCAGACACGTGTCTATTGCTGCCGGTGTTGTTCCCCAATCTTCATGCAGCTTCAAACCGATCGCGCCAGCTTCAATTTGTTCAATTAGCGGCGCCAAGAATGAGGAATTGCCCTTCCCCGTGAATCCCAAATTCATCGGAAAAGCTTCCGCAGCTTCCAGCATGCGCTGCATATGCCAAGCACCGGGCGTACACGTTGTTGCATTCGTGCCTGTCGCCGGTCCTGTACCGCCGCCTATCATCGTCGTCACGCCGGAGGATAGCGCTGTTTCGATTTGCTGCGGGCAGATGTAATGGATGTGGGCATCGATTCCCCCGGCCGTCACGATTTTCCCCTCGCCGGCGATGACCTCTGTGCTTGCTCCGACAATCAGATTCGGATGCACGCCATCCATAATATCCGGATTGCCTGCTTTGCCGATGCCGACGATATGTCCATCCTTGATCCCGATGTCGCCTTTCACGATGCCCCAATGATCAATAATGACGGCATTCGTGATCAGTGTGTCCAGCACGCCTTGACCCCGGGTGGCGCCGCTGGATTGTCCCATCCCGTCCCGTATCACCTTGCCTCCGCCGAATTTGCATTCGTCTCCGTAGACGGTGTAATCATGCTCAATCTGCGCCCAGAGCTCTGTATCGGCCAATCGAATGGCATCGCCTGTCGTAGGTCCGAACATGAGAGCGTAATTCTTACGGTCTATTTGACTCATCCGCCGTTCCCTCCCATGCCTGCCATCTTTCTCGCGTCTCATCCGGCATCCGGTCTTTAAGCGCCAGACCCCTGGTCAAGTTGTTGAGCCCATAAGATCGTTTGGCCCCGCCCAGCTCGACCAATTGAACCGGCTTTTGCTCGCCGGGTTCAAACCGGACCGCCGTTCCCGCAGGAATATCCAAACGCATGCCGAAGGCAAGCTCTCTCGGAAATGCCAACGCCCGGTTCACTTCAAAAAAGTGAAAATGCGATCCCACCTGAACCGGACGATCGCCTGTATTCGTGACAATGATCTCCACCGTTTGTCTTCCTATATTCATTTCGATGCTGCCCCTGCTTATTCGGTATTCTCCCGGAACCATCTTCTCGCCCCTTTCGATTCATTGTGTCCTTCATTAGGTAATGGGTTCGTGAACGGTCACCAGTTTGGTGCCATCCGGGAACGTAGCTTCTACCTGCACCTCATGAATCATATGAGGAACGCCTTCCATAACCTGCTCTGCTTTCAAAATGGTCGTTCCGAAGGCCATCAACTGAGCTACCGTCATACCGTCTCTTGCGCCTTCCATAATCTCGGATGTGATCAATGCGATGCTCTCGGGATAATTCAGCTTTACGCCTCTGTTCAGTCTTCGCCGCGCCAAGTCTGCGGCTACTGTAATGAGGAGCTTTTCTTTCTCACGCTCAGTTAAATGCACAGGATCACCTCTTCAAAAACCGAATAATGTTAATTCTTTACACTCATTATATTCGGGTATTTTATGATTGTAAATCTTCTATGTCATATATAATGACATCAATCACGAAAAAAATCGCTGGAAAATTTCAGTTTTGCATATTTTAAACAAAGATTCAGCAATTTCTTGTGCATGAGTAACAAATAAAAACCGATTCATGTCATATACATTGACATAACCCTTTTGCCCATTTTATCATTGGCGGTGTAATCCAAATCTTGTTAAGTAAGGGAGTGGGAAGGAAAATGAGAGAGCTAAGAAACAAAGGGAAACTCACAGCTGCTTTAAGCATGGCCTTGATGTTGGTCATAGCTGGCTGTGCAAAGTCGGAGCCTACTGCATCCACTGCAGCAACTACACCTATGGCAACTAAGGCGGCAGAAGTAAAAGCGGAGACGAAGGATGAGACTGTACCTGTTGGTATTCTTCACTCTCTGACGGGCACGATGTCGATCAGCGAAGTATCGGTAAGAGATGCGGAGCTGATGGCGATTGATGAAATCAATGCTGCTGGGGGACTCTTAGGCAAGAAACTTAAGCCCGTCATTGAAGACGGCGCATCCGATTGGCCTACTTTTGCAGAGAAAACTAAGAAGTTACTGCAGAAGGACAGTGTTGTCACCATCTTCGGTTGCTGGACATCCGCCAGCCGCAAAGCGGTTCTTCCGGTCGTCGAGCAAAACAAAGGACTGCTGTGGTATCCGGTTCAATATGAAGGTATTGAATCCTCTCCTAACATTTTCTACATAGGCGCAACAACGAACCAGCAAATTATCCCCGCAGTCACTTGGCTCCTCCAAAACAAAGGCAAGAAATTTTACCTCCTTGGCTCTGACTACGTCTTCCCGAGAACAGCCAACAAAATTATTAAAGAGCAGCTGAAGGCCGAAGGCGGAACGCTTGTCGCCGAAGAATACACTCCGCTCGGACACACCGATTACAATACGATTATCAGCAAAATCAAAAAAGAAAAGCCGGACGTTGTTTTCAACACGCTGAACGGCGACAGCAACGTAGCCTTCTTCAAGCAGCTGAAAGACGCAGGCATCAGTGCCAAAGACTTAACGACCATGTCCGTCAGTATCGCCGAAGAAGAGGTTCGCGGCATCGGAGCATCGGTTCTCGACGGCCACTATACAGCTTGGAATTACTATCAAACAACGGATACGCCGGAAAACAAAAAGTTCGTCGCCGCCTACAAAGCGAAGTATGGCAAAGACCGCGTGACCGATGATCCGATCGAAGCCGGTTATACGGCAGTGTACCTATGGGCAGAGGCCGTCAAAAAAGCAGGCTCCTTCGATGTAGAGAAAGTCAAAGCCGCCGCCAAAGGCATCGAGTGGAATTCACCGGAAGGAAAAGTCACGATTGACGGAGAGAACCAGCATATTTCCAAAACCGCGCGCATCGGCCAAATTGGCGCAGACGGGCAAATCAAAGAAGTATGGAATTCCGGTCAAGCGCTCAAACCCGATCCTTTCCTCAAAACGTACCCGTGGGGCGCCGAAGTAACCAAGAAATAAAGATCACCGATCGGATCGTTCTTGAAGCCAGGACCGCCTTGCGGCAGTCCTGGGTTTCCTTATTTTACTCGGGATTCACTAGGGGGAAGTCATATCATGAGTCTGCTGCTGCTTCAATTATTCAACGGCCTGAGCCTAAGCTCCATCCTGCTCCTGATCGCCATCGGGCTCGCCATTACATTCGGCCTTATGAATGTCATGAACATGGCCCACGGCGAATTTATTATGATCGGAGCTTATATGGCCTATCTGGTTCAGCACTGGTTCCAGACATTTCTGCCTGCCTCGGCTTTCGGCTGGTATTTCGCCGTTTCTCTGGCCGTCGCCTTCGCCGTGGCCTTTCTTATCGGTTGGCTGCTGGAAGTATGCCTGATCCGGTTCATGTACGGCAGACCGTTAGACAGCCTGCTGGCAACTTGGGGCGTCAGCTTAGCATTGCAGCAGGTTGCCAGATCCATCTTCGGCGCACCCAACGTCGCGGTGAAAGCGCCCGAATGGCTGGAAGGCGGTCTTCATCTCACGGCTGACCTTATTCTTCCATACAAGCGGCTCTTCATCATCGCGCTGGTCGCCCTCTGCATCTTCGTCATCTATATGTACTTATACCACTCTGCCGGCGGCAGGCGGATGAGAGCCGTCATGCAGAATCGCCAAATGGCTGCCTGCCTCGGCATTTCGACGCGCAGAGTCGATGCGCAATCCTTCGCCTTCGGCTCCGCTATGGCCGGCATTGCCGGATGTGCCTTAACGCTCGTAGGACCTATCGGACCGACGATAGGCACTTACTATATCGTGGACGCCTTCATGGTTGTTGTGCTTGGCGGAATCGGGAAGCTGATCGGCACCGTTGCCGGAGCGTTGGGGATCGGCGTTTTCAATACGGCTTTGGAATATACGACAAGCGCTACGCTTGGGAAAGTACTCGTCTTCACGCTCATCATCGCCTTCCTGCAATGGAAACCGATGGGACTTGTGACGATCCGTTCAAGATCCTTAGACTGAAGGAAGGATGTGGCCTCTTCCATGCTCATAGCCGGAAAATCCAAAATGAAACTGATGGTATATACCGTTTTTTTGTTCGCTGTGGCGCTAGCGCCGCTGTATTTGTCCGACTTCCGCCTGTCGCTTCTCGGCAAGTTTCTCGCTTATGCCATTATTGCCATAGGCATTGATCTTATTTGGGGCTACACCGGCATTTTGAGTCTCGGCCACGGCGTTTATTTCGGACTTGGCGCCTACTGTATGGCCATGCATCTGAAACTCGCCGCGAGTCCCGGCCAGCTGCCTGATTTCATGTCCTGGAGCGGTGTAGAAAGCTTGCCCTGGTTCTGGACTCCTTTCCACTGGGCAGGCGCAGCATTTCTGTTAGCACTCATCCTGCCTATGTTTGTCGCCTTTATTCTCGGCCATTTTACGTTCCGCAACCGAATTAAGGGGGCCTTCTTCTCCATCTTGTCGCAAGCGCTTGTCATTATTACGGTCACGCTGTTTGTGGGCCAGCAAGGCTACACGGGAGGAACTAACGGACTCACCAACTTTGATTCCTTTCTCGGCTTGAACTTGCAGGCACAGTCAACGAAGCTGTTCTTTTTCTATCTCACCTTAGCCGTCGTTCTCGTCGTCCTGCTGCTCAGCACCCTGCTCGTTACCAGCCGCATGGGCAATATTCTCACCGCCATTCGCGACGGAGAGAATCGCGTACGCTTCATCGGATACAATCCCGTAACGTACAAAGTATTCATTTATTGCGTATCCGCAGGATTGGCGGGACTGGCCGGCGTACTCTTCATTCTGCAAGAAGGGATCATCTCCCCTGCGCAAATGGGGATTGTTCCCTCGATTGAAATGGTGCTCTGGGTCGCCATCGGCGGCCGCTCCACGATCGGAGGCGCTGTTCTCGGGACACTCGTAACCAACGCAGCCAAGACCACGTTCAGTGAAGCCTATCCGGCTTGGTGGCCGATCATGCTCGGCGCCATGTTCATTGTGGTCGTGCTTCTGCTGCCCAAAGGCATTGTCGGCACGATTGCCCATTACACGGCTCATTGGAAGAAACCCGTACTGCCTAAGCCGATTTCTTCCTCGCATGAAGCCAGATAGCCATACCGAACAATTTGTTAATGAACAAAGAAGGAGGAACATCCCATGCTCGGACAATTAGCAGAGCAACAACCTGTACCCGGCGCAAACATTCTGAGCGTACAAGGGCTTGAGGTAAGCTTCGACGGATTCAAAGCTTTGCGCGATCTGGACTTTTCCTTGGCCTACGGGGAACTGCGGTTTCTCATCGGCCCTAACGGTGCCGGTAAAACAACGCTCCTGGATGTCATTTGCGGGAAGGTGAAGCCTTCGCTGGGTCATGTCTACTTCAAGGACTCTATTGATCTTACCAAGCATCAAGAGCACCAAATCGCGCAGCTTGGGATTGGACGAAAGTTCCAGGCACCCTCTGTCTTTTCAACCTTAACTGTATTTGAAAATCTGGCTTTGTCCATGAAGCAAAAGCGGGGCCTGCTCAGCGCCCTGTGGGCCAAGACGACAAGCGAGCAGCGGGATCGCCTGCACCAAAGGCTGGCCATGATCGGTCTGCAGCACAAAGCCAAAGAACGGGCCGGCTCGCTTTCTCACGGGGAGAAGCAGTGGCTGGAAATCGGCATGCTGCTCATGCAGGAGCCTGATCTCCTGCTCCTTGACGAACCGGCTGCGGGGATGACCGATGGCGAAACGGAGAAAACCGGCGAGCTTCTTCATCAAATCGCGGCCAACCAAACGATCATCGTAGTCGAACACGATATGGCGTTTGTACGCCAATTTGCCAAAACGGTCACGGTGCTTCATGAAGGCACCGTCCTTCGCGAAGGCACGATGCAGGACATTCAGAACGATGAGAAGGTCGCCGAGGTTTATCTGGGAAGGAGAGTGGAACGCGGTGCTTAATCTTCAGAACATCGAGGCAGGCTATGGCGAAAGCATGGTCGTTCGCCATGTGAATATGCTCGTGAAACCGGGACAGATCGTTTGTCTCATGGGAAGAAACGGAGTCGGAAAATCAACGCTGATGAAGAGCATCATGGGGCTCATTAAGCCTAAATCCGGTTCAATTCAATATAACGAAAGAGACATCACGTCATTTTCTCCGGACCGGCGGGCGAAAGCCGGCATCGGCTACGTGCCGCAAGGCCGTGAAATCTTCCCTCAGCTGACCGTTGAGGAAAACCTGCTGCTCGGCCTGGAAGCGGCGACCGACGGGAGAAAGAAGCTGCCAGACTCTCTCTTCGACACCTTCCCCGTGCTGCGCCAAATGCTTCACCGCAAAGGCGGGGATCTCAGCGGCGGTCAGCAGCAGCAGCTAGCCATAGCCCGCGCTCTGGCCCCCGGTCCGAAGCTTTTGCTTCTGGATGAGCCTATGGAGGGCATCCAGCCTTCCATCGTTATGGAAATCGAGGCCATTATCGAGAGCATTAAACGAAGCAGGGAAATCGCCGTCTTATTGGTCGAGCAAAGTCTGGAATTCGCAACAAGCATCGCGGATTATTACTATGTCATAGACCGGGGCACTGTCGCCGCCGAAGGTCATGCCGGGCAATTGAATGAAGAACAAGTTCGAAAGCACTTAACGGTATGATTTTTAATGCGAATGCTCACCCTATTATAGGAAGCTGGATTACTTGACCTAAGCGATTAGGCTGCAAGTACCGTCCGGCTTCCTTTTTTCTTGAACGATAATAAATTTTTATTACTTTAAACTAGACGGCACAAAATGGATAATGATAACATGTCTATATATAGGATCGAATGTTGCGTCCGGCATATCGAGCACCGAGCCTTTTGAAGGAAAAGGAGGGGAACGTTTATGTCTAAGGTTTTAATAATTGAAGATGATTTAAGTATTGGTGAAATGATGTCTATTTATTTGTACGAAGAAGGCTATCAAGTCAAGCGAGCGGAAAACGGCCGGCAAGGCGAAATCCTGTTCCGGGATTTCAATCCGGATGTCATCGTTCTTGATATCATGCTGCCTGATGTTGATGGGATCCAGCTTTGCACATCCTTCCGGACCTCTTCTAACATCCCCATTCTCATGGTTTCAGCGAAGAGCGAAGTTTCCGACCGCATCAAGGGTCTGCAAACGGGAGCGGATGATTACTTATGTAAGCCCTTTTCCATGAGAGAACTTGCAGCAAGGGTACAAGCTTTGCTACGGCGTTCAACTGCATTTGCACACGTAGCGACAGCGGCTGCGGATACCTCCACCGATCAAATCGTCCACTTGGATCTCGAGAAACGTTGTCTTTATGTCCAGCACAAATTGATTGAGACCACATTCTCCGAATTCGAGATTATGAAGCTATTATGGCAAAATCAAGGCCGTGTATTCAGTCGAGAAGAGCTTTTGAACCGGGTTCGCGGTTTCGATTCCTATGTAACTGATAGAGCTATAGATGTACATATCGCAAATCTTCGCAAGAAAATAGAAACCGATCCGAAAGAACCCAAATATATTAAAACCGTTTGGGGTGTCGGTTATAAATTTTTACTGAATTAAGCTCCCCTCCGGAGCTTTTTTTATTTTGAAAAGGGAAAGAATTTAGTCACCAAATGGGCGGATGCACAATATGATGAGGTGTATGCTACACAAGAAGAAAGCTTCCACAAGGAAAGCTCCAAGGAGGATTTACAGTTATGTTGAATAACCCTTACAAAATTGGCAACCAAGCGCAAATGCCATCATTCGGGGGAACTCCATACCCGGCCTACCCGGTTCCGACAGCAGTCACGAATAAAATGGTTCCCATGCAGCCCAGCGGCTCCATGCTGCCGCCAACAGGAGCCGGCTTGCAAACAGGCGTAAACGTGCCGGGCCTTCCGATGGAAGAGTCATACATCGAAAACATTCTTCGCTTGAACCTCGGCAAAATGGCCACCCTCTACATGACATACGAGAATAACTCGGAATGGAACGCCAAAATTTTCAAAGGCAGATTGGAAGCCGCAGGACGCGATCATATTATTATCAGCGATCCCGCAACAGGCATGCGCTTCTTGCTCCTCATGGTCAATCTGGACTACATTACGTTCGACGAAGAGCTGAATTACTCCTATCCATATGCGCAGAGAAGATAATTGGTTCCGCCAAAAAACCGCTAATCCGAACAGGGGCAGCGGTTTTTTTATCATGTTTAGACGATCGGTGAAAAATGCCACATATGCAGCTTCCGCATGCCGCCTTCAATCCACTCGTCCCATTCGCCTTGATCCTCCCCGCTTCCCGACAATCGTTTTTCCTTCAAAACGGTATACTCCTCATAGGTAATTTCATTCCAGACTTCTACAAACAGACCCGGTTGGTCTGTTCCTTGGAGCAGCTCCAAACGCCCTTCCCTCCGCTGCCATTCCTGCATATAGATGAGAAAGGAGTCCCGGAAACCGGGTTTTATGGTATACTCTACAAAAACTTTAGACATTTTTAGATCTCCCTCTGATTTATTTTTTGCTCCAAAATGGTAAACTAATAAGAAGACGGAATATGACCTTAGGAGGAGAAACCCACTTGGACACAGGTACACATCTTGTTATTGGCTTAGGGTTAGCAGGACTGTCGCAGATTGATCCCAGCGTCTCCGCGGATTCAGCGGCTACCACTGCTGTCTTCATCGGAACCGTCGTCGGTTCACAGATTCCGGATGTGGACGGGCTGCTTCGCTTTAAAGGCAACGCCACGTACATTCGCAATCATCGCGGTCGGTCGCACTCTTTGCCGGCCTTACTCATTTGGACGCTATTGATCACCGGAGCACTGGCTCTTTTCTTTCACGGAATCTCACTGATGCATTTAGGCATGTGGGTGGGGATCGCGGTTTGTTTTCACGTTTTCAGTGATTGTTTCAACACATACGGTACACAAGCTGTTCGCCCTTTTTCTGAAAAGTGGGTATCGTGGAACATCATTCACATCTTTGATCCCTTTATCTTTACGAGCCATATCGCGGCGATCTTCATGTGGTCCTTCCACGTCGCAAGTCCGAAGCTGATTTTCCCAACGTTGTATGGCCTCATCGCCCTATACTACATTTGGCGCACACTTGACCATTACATCGTAGAAAAAAGCCTGTATCGAAAAGATCCGACTTTTCAGCCTGGCGATCAATACACACTTATTGTAACATTCAACCTCTATGTCTGGAATGTCGTGAAACGAAGAGCTGACGGCACTTACCAGCTGGGCGAGCTTAAAAATTCCAAACTGAAATGGCTCGATACCGTGAAATGCGACGATCATCCGGCCGTTGAGGCATCCAAACAGAATGAAGATATACGGGCCCTGCTCTACTTCTCTTCCTTCACCTGCGCAGAAGTCAAAGAACACCGCTGGGGTTATGAGGTTAGATGGGCGGATGTGCGCTATCGCCACCGCAAGCAATATCCGTTCGTAGGCGTTATCCACATGGACCACAATTTCAAAACGCTAGACTCCTACGTAGGCTGGGTAAACGACACCAGACTGGAGAAGAAGCTGCGGGTAGATCTTTATTAACAAAGAGAGGCGCGTGCAATAACGCGTCTTTTCTATTTTGTTTGTTTGCGCAAAAAAAGCCCAGAGGTTTTTTAGGCCTCTGGGCTTTATATTGCAACAATCGGGAAAAGCTATTAACGAGGGGCGTATCCTAGCTGCGGAAGCCGGATTGACCAGCCAACGTTTGCTCAGCGATTTGCACCAGACGACGAGTAATGTGACCTCCGATTGAACCTGCATCGCGAGTAGCCATATAGCCCATGTAACCGTCTTGAGGAATTTGGATGCCCAGTTCTTGAGCTACCTCATATTTCATTTGATTTAAAGCTGCTGTAGCTTGTGGAACCGCCAGTGTGTTGCTGCTACGAGATTGTGCCATAAGGATCAGACTCCTTTCAGTCAGCTATGTTCTTTGATGTATTTGCAAGCTTGCAAACATAGTATGTGGAGGAAATGAATTTATATGCACAACGAATAAAAAAGTTTAGAATAAGAAGACAAGCTTCAAACTTCTAGAAAGTAGGTCACGTTCATGAGTAAACCGCTCGCACTTCTATTTGCTGTTGTCGGCACATTGCTGCTGGCTTCCATCTCTTTATTTATCGCTCTTCGGCAGCCGTGGATGATTCTCGTTTGTTCGATCATCGCATTAGGCTTTATCGGTTACGGCTTTGCCGTGAAGGCAAAGATTCGCAAAAAAAATTCACGGCCGTAACTTGAACGGCTGCACTGCACAAAAAGAGCTCGAACAACATCCGTTGTTCGAGCTCTTTCGCTTTCTTCTAGATAACCACGAAGCCCATCCGTTTCTTCACTTCAAGCAGCGTTTGGTCAGCTACCTCAGCGGCTTCCTTCGCGCCTTTACGCAAAATGTCGAAAATTTCTCCCGATTTGCGAATCTCATGGTACCGCTGCTGAATCGGCTCGAGAACAGCTACGACCTGCTCAGCCAGGTCTTTTTTGAACGGACCGTAGCCCTGCCCGTCATATTTAGCCTCGATCTCAGCTACGCTCATCTCCGCAAAATGCGAGTAGATCGAAATCAGGTTGCTCACTTCAGGCTTATTCTGCGGATCGTACTTCACTTCACGACCGGAATCTGTCACAGCACGGCTAAGCTTCTTGCGGATGACTGCCGGATCATCCAGCATAGCGATGTAACTTCCCGCATTCGGGCTGCTTTTGCTCATCTTCTTGGAGCCATCGTCGAGCGACATGATTCTCGCGCCAATCTCAGGCATATAAGGCTGCGGCATCACGAACATGTCGCCAAAACGGTTGTTGAACCGATTAGCCAAGTCACGCGTAAGCTCCAAATGCTGCTTCTGGTCGTCCCCGACCGGGATCAGATCGGCATTGTACAGAAGAATGTCAGCCGCCATCAGAGACGGATACGTAAAGAGACCGGCACCGACGGATTCCTTGCCTTCCGATTTATCCTTAAACTGCGTCATGCGCTCCAGCTCGCCCATGTGCGTCAGCGTCGTCATAATCCAGCCGAGCTCCGCGTGTGCATGAACATGGGATTGCAGGAAGATGGACGCCTTATTCGGGTCAAGTCCTGCGGCGATATATAGCGCTGCGATCGACTCCGTTTGTTCCTTCAGCGCTGCCGGATCCTGCGGAACCGTAATGGCGTGCATATCCACGACCATAAAATAACAGCGGTGCAAATGCTGCAGCTTCACATAGTTGCGAAGAGCGCCAATATAATTGCCAATCGTCAGCTGGCCGCTGGACTGCATGCCTGATAATACTCTTTTCATCGTGTAAGTCCCTCCAAATTAGATAGTGTGTTAGCTTGCGAAAAATCTAAAAAAGACAACAAAAAGGCCTCTCCCCGCAAGGGACGAGAGACCGTGGTACCACCCTAATTTGTCCGTGCATGCAGCATTGCCCGCACAGACCTTCAGGCTCTTGTAACGGAGAGCAGCCGTTTGGCATACTTGACAGATGCGGACGTTTATCCGGCCTAGGTTCCGGCAACCCTCATCCTGTGTTCAGCCTCAAGCTCAAGGATCCATTCGGTTTGGTCGTTTCACCGGTTCGCACCAACCACCGGCTCTCTGAGAAACGGGAGACAAACGTACTTGTTCCTGTCATCGCTTATTGATTTTATATTATTATACACCTTGACTTTTCAATGTCAACCAAGGTCTTTGTCCTATCTCGCCATGCATGGACATAGGATAGGTAACATACTATCCTTCCATTCACGGACAGAGGGGGGTCAACGAATTGTCATCAACACTGTACCGGTGGAGTCTTCCGGTCTCCACGGTGATTTGCGCATTTCTTCTCATCCTTATTGTAACGACGAGAGAGCTTCCTCCGATCGGGCTGATTCTGACCGATATCAGGCTCATCTTTGCCGCCTTTATGGACATTTTTCTCGACGCCCTCCCCTTCATGTTCATGGGGGTGCTTCTCTCTACCGTCGTTGAAAACTTCATCCCTGAAGCTTTCATCCGGCGAATGACACCTAAGCATCCGCTTGGCGGCGTCCTGTTTGCCTGCGCGCTGGGGATCATGTTCCCGCTCTGCGAATGCGGCATGATTCCTTTCGTTCGCAGGCTCATGCGCAAAGGCATGCCCGTGTACATTGCCGTCATCTTCATTCTCGTCGGGCCGATTCTGAATCCGATCGTTTTCGCCTCGACCTTCATGGCTTTCCGCAGCGAGCCGGCAATGGCTTATTCACGCATGGGGCTCACCTTCGGCGTGGCGTTAATCGTCGGGCTTCTGCTGACGCGATTCTTGAAGAGCAGCCCATTGCGCCACGCGGATAATCATGACGTCCATCATGATCATCATCATCATCATGATCATGAGCACGGCCGTAATCACAACCACCACCATGACCATAATCACGATCATGCTCATCATCACGGCCACCATCACGCCCATGGTGACGGGCGGCTGTCCACGATGCTCAGTCACGGCACATCCGAGCTGTTCGAAATGAGCAAATACTTAATGCTGGGCGCATTCTTAACCGCTTTGATCCAAACCTTCGTCGCCCAGGACAGTTTATCCGAGATCGGCCAAGGCACACTAATCTCGCACGTGTTTATGATGGGCTTTGCCTATTTGCTCTCACTGTGCTCTACAACGGATGCCTTCGTGGCCGCTTCTTTCGCCAAAACGTTCTCTCCTGGCTCCCTGCTCGCCTTCCTCGTATTCGGTCCGATGATCGATGTCAAAAGCACACTGATGCTGCTCTCGATATTCAAAGCGCGCTTCGTGCTCACGCTATCCATCGTCGTTGCAGTAACGGTTTTTATAGGTTCTTTGCTTTTTATGCACTTCTTTTTTTGATAGGCCATATATAAAAGGCCAGAGCAATTTAGCTCTGGCCTTTTAACATGCTTTAGATTTTCAAAATCGCTCCGGCACTCGCATTCGTCACCATTTTGGTGTAACGCGCCAAATATCCGGTACGGATTTTCGGCTCGAACTCTGTCCAGCTCTCGCGGCGCTTCGCAAACTCTTCATCGCTGATTTGCAGTTCGATTTTGCGGCCATCCATATCCACATCGATAATGTCGCCGTCTTGTACGAAAGCAAGAGGTCCGCCCTCAGCCGCCTCAGGAGACATATGGCCGATGGAGATACCGCGGGATGCGCCGGAGAAACGTCCGTCCGTAATCAAGGCAACTTTCGCGCCAAGACCCATACCGACGATTTGGGACGTAGGAGCCAGCATTTCCGGCATACCAGGTCCGCCTTTAGGTCCTTCGTAGCGAATGACGACAACATGGCCTTCTTTCACTTTGCCGTTAGCGATGCCGTACAGCGCCTCGTCTTGGGAGTTAAAGCAGATCGCAGGACCTACGTGACGTCCGCCTACGGATTTATCTACCGCGCCGACCTTCACGATACTGCCTTCAGGAGCAAGGTTGCCGAACAGTACGGCAAGTCCGCCTCTTTCGCTGTGCGGGTTGCTAAGCGGACGAATAACGTCCGTATTTTGAATTTCGCAGCCAGCGACGTTTTCACGAATCGTTTGAGCGGTAACGGACAGACGATCTCCGTCGAATGCGCCCGGTTTTTTCAAAAGTTCATTAATAACCGCGCTGACACCGCCGGCTAAATGCACATCTTCAATGTGATAGTCGGAAGCCGGAGCGATTTTGGCAAGGTGAGGAACGCGCTCTGCCACTTCGTTAATACGCGCGATCGGGTAATCGATGCCCGCTTCAGCAGCGATTGCCAGTGTGTGAAGCACAGTATTCGTGGAACCGCCCATCGCCATATCCAGCGCAAACGCGTTGTCAATTGCTTCAATCGTCACGATATCGCGAGGCTTGATGTCTTTCTCGATCAATGTCATCAACTGCTTCGCGCAATCTTTGACGAATTGCTTGCGCTCTTCGGCTACAGCGAGGATCGTACCGTTCCCCGGCATCGCAAGGCCAAGGCCTTCTGCCAAACAGTTCATGGAGTTCGCCGTGAACATTCCGGAGCAGGATCCGCAAGTCGGACAGCCGTATTGTTCAAGCTCTTCCAGACCGGCTTCATCCAATTTACCGGCTTGGTAAGCGCCTACGCCCTCGAATACGGAGGACAAGGAAATGGATCTGCCGTTTTTATCTTTACCGGCTTTCATTGGGCCGCCGCTGACTAACATCGTAGGGATGTTGACGCGAAGCGCACCCATGATCATGCCCGGTGTGATTTTATCGCAGTTAGGAATACAGATCATGCCATCGAACCAGTGTGCGTTTACGACCGTTTCCAGGGAATCGGCAATAATTTCACGGCTCGGCAAGGAGTAGCGCATACCGATATGACCCATGGCGATACCATCGTCAACACCGATTGTGTTGAACTCGAAAGGAACGCCGCCAGCTTCGCGAATCGCTTCTTTCACGATCTTACCGAATTCTTGCAAATGAACATGCCCGGGAATAATGTCTATATAAGAGTTACAAACCGCAATAAACGGCTTGCCGAAATCTTCCTCTTTCACACCGGCTGCACGCAGCAAGCTGCGGTGCGGAGCGCGGTCGAACCCTTTTTTAATCATGTCGCTACGCTGTTTTGGATGAGCCATTCTCTATTCCTCCTAAATTACATTCATTATTAAAAATAATGAATCTATCATATCATACTTTTCGTCAAATTTCTCCCTTTAGTGTACTGACGCGTCAATGTAAAAGCAAGAGCTTATTTTCTGCCAAAATCCGCCTTGATTTCTCCCCACTTCTTCGTGTCCCATTTCACGATTTTGTTCGTATAACTGTTGGCCCGCAGCCACTTCAACGCCCGGTCCACGAGCGTCCAAATCTCCTCCGTCGAGGCATCCCGGACCAAATTGGTCGAAACTTCCTTTTTGCGAATCCAGCTTAAAGCCGTCACGGAATCCGTATAAATGGTTTTGGAGCTGCCCTGCTTCTTCAGATACGCCAACCCGTGTACAATGGCAAGAAATTCGCCCAAATTGTTCGTACCCTTGGAAATGGGACCTTGATAAAACAATATCTCGCCGGTTCGCGTATCGACGCCCTTGTACTCTACAATACCCGGATTCCCGGAGCACCCGACATCTACGGACAGACTGTCATAGTCGACTTCCGGAGCCGTTTCCGGGCTAGCTGACTTGCCACCGGAAGCAGACGCCGCGCCTGATTTCCCTCCGAAATTCAGCGACTTCTGCCAGCCTTTCTCCAAAGCCTGACGAGCCTCCGCTTCCGATTCATACGATTTAAATCTCGCTTGCGGATACCCTTTCGTCTGTGCCTGACATTCGGCCCACGATCGGTAGATCCCGGGTTGATGCCCCACCCAAACGACATAATATTTCACTGCTGCCATCCTATTCACTCCGTTGTTGTTGATGTAATTGATGTACCAGCCCTTCAACCACTTTCACCGTATCGGCAAAATAGGGTCTGTAATCCAAACCTTGGATAAACGTCAAATAGGTTTCCCCGATCTCTAATACCTGCTTCCTGTAAGGATCGGCAGGGATGCGGTGGGCCTCGAGCTCGCGGTACGTCCCGTTGGTGCGCTCTTCAACGGATATGAGCTCCACTTCTTCATCCGGCAAATGATGCACAACAAACGAAAACCCTCTGCACTCCGGATCTCCGCAGCCGCATACAAAGAAAGGCATCTGCGCCCACTGGTCGGGCGGAGCAAACCGGTTCGGCGCCGTGTCATGCAGCGCACTGTATAAGAGTGCAGGAAGCCCTACATCGATGCATAGCGGCTCTTCAATAAGCAGGCTGTCTTCCACCGCCATGCGGACATCCGCTTGTATGATTTGTAAATCCTTATCCAGGGACCAGCCCTTTACTGACAGTTCAAACATGATTCCGCCTCCGATCTCCCGTTGCTTTTCTTATTATAACAAAGACTGTCCGATCCTGCTTTTCGGCTTTATATCCGCTTGGTTGAAATTTCCAGAAATCTGCATGAGTATTATTTGCAAAAGAGATTATACTACCTATTACTGGAGGTGATATCAGATGGCAGGACAATCTCGCAGCAGCAACACTTTAGTTGTTCCACAAGCTACAGCAGCTTTGGATCAAATGAAATTCGAAGTTGCTCAAGAACTAGGTATCCAGATTCCTCAAGACGGCTACTATGGCTACATGACGTCCCGTGATACAGGCTCCATTGGGGGCCACATCACTCGTCGCCTTGTTCAAATCGCTGAACAACAGCTAGCCGGCAGCAACAACGCTAACCGTTTCAGCAGATAACAACCTCTCCTATACTTAAACGAACGGGGGCTTTCCTTCAAGTAGCCAGTCTACTGAAGGAAGCCCTCTTTTTTGCGTTTATACAAAAAAAGACTGCTCGCAATAAGCAGTCCTCTCCTTTATTAAGGCTTGATATCGTAGATCTTGTACAAATCATCCAACATGATATTCGCCGCTTTCACACCGCCAGCTGTATTCCATGTCGCATCATTGACTTTCACTAGTTTATTGTTTTGCACCACTTTGAGATTTTTCCAGAGCGGATCGTTCATCCATTCCTGCTCTTGCTTCGTCCCTTTGCCGTCACCGGTCTCATACGTGAAGTAGAACACGCGGTCTGCGGCATCAAGCTCAGTCAAACGTTCCTTCGTAATGTCTTCAAACGATTTCTCATCGCTTTTCGCATCCGAACGGGCAAAACCGATTTGTTTGAAAATAACGCCGGTAAACATATTGCCGTAGTAGTACCGCGTTTTACCGCCCATGAAGCGAACGACTGCGACTTTCTCTTTCAGCTTATCGCCTGCTTTGCTTTTGAAATCGTCAATTCGTTTATCAAAGGCCGCGATAATTTTATCGCCTTCGGCTTTCTTATTTAATGTATCGGCATATAGGGCGAAGTTGCTTTTCCACTCACCGCGCAATGTCTCGGAATACACCGTCGGAGCAATCGCTTTAAGTTGATCGTACACTTTCTCATGACGCATTTTGTTCCCGATGATTAGATCAGGCTTCAAGGATGCGATTAACTCCAGGTTTGGCTGTGACTCTCCGCCAACGGTTGTAACACCTTGCATATCCGCTTTAATATGGTCAAACCATGGGCTGCCATAGTAGGATTCGACGGCACCGACCGGTTTAATTCCTAGAGCTAAAAGGGCTTCTGTCCCTTCATTCGTCAAAATAACAACACGCTGCGGATGCGCAGGTACAGCGGTTTCCCCCATCGCATGCTTAATCGTCCGAGGTCCTTCCGACTTTGCTGTTTCTTGCGGTGCTGCGGATGCCGATGGCTGTGCCGGCTTCTCCCCGCAGGCCGTTAAAACAATGGATACTACAAACAGAATGGCAACAAGAGTCCAAGCTCTTCTTAGTTGTTTACTTTTCCCAAACATCTGACTATGTTCCCTCCACACGATCTATTGATGATAACGATTATCATTATCTAGCCCACCTATCGTACTCGCTTTTAGAAAATCTGTCAATCGAAATTGATAATGATTCTCAAAATCGTTGACTTCAATTGCTCTTCTCATTAAAATAAATGAAGCAGCTAATGAAGGAAGCAGGGCAATCATCATGGATTATTCAAACAAAGAACGTCAATATCATTTGTATAAAAGTATCGGACTGCTCGCAGCTCTCCTGGTGCTTGCCGGGCTGATGGTTTGCAGCGTCAGGTTCGGCCTGAACTCCTATTCATGGGCCCAGGTCATGCAATCGTTCGATCATGCAGCGAAGCCTTCGAATGAGGCTATCATTATTCAAACCGTGCGTATTCCAAGAGCTTTAATCGCCGCACTCGTTGGCGGAAGCTTGGCTGTTGCCGGGGCGCTCATGCAGGCTATGACAAGGAACCCGCTTGCATCGCCGAGTATTTTTGGCATAAATTCAGGCGCAGCCTTTGCCATCGTGCTGTCTGTCGGATTTTTCAATGTGTCCAGTCTCTCGCAGTTCACTTGGATTGCTTTTCTGGGCGCTGCCGTTAGCTCAGTTCTTGTCTATGGACTTGGCTCATTGGGCCGGGACGGCCTAACACCTATGAAGATTACGCTAGCCGGATCGGCCATGACGGCCTTCTTCGCATCGCTTACGCAAGGCATCCTGCTTGGAAACGGTAAAGCGTTTGACCAAGTTCTTTATTGGCTTGTCGGATCGATCGAAGGCAGAACAATGGCTATGCTTCAATCCGTCTATCCGTATATCCTGATCGCATGGGTCGGTGCGTTTCTACTTTCGCCGCATATCAACATCTTGTCCATGGGGGACGATGTAGCCAAAGGGCTCGGACAACGCACGATTTACGTGAAATTCATTACCGCCGTCGTCATTGTTGTATTGGCCGGAGGCTCTGTCGCCGTCGCAGGCCCGATTGTTTTCGTAGGCATCATTATCCCGCATATCGTCCGCTTTCTTGTCGGAATCGATTATCGCTGGGTCATTCCTTACTGCGCCGTTCTCGGCGGTGTTTTGCTCGTTGGCGCGGACATCATTGCCCGCTTCATCGTCATGCCGAAAGAAGTTCACGTAGGTGTAACGACAGCCATTCTTGGAGTTCCCTTCTTTATATACATCGCTCGCAAAGGGGGACTGCTGAAATGAGTCGTTCCAATCGCTATGTCACGCTTCGAAGCAAAAGCTTCTCTTTTATGGTCAGTAGGAAATCAGTCCTTGTATCCTTGTTGTTACTCTTAGCCGTCATTATCGTCATGATTCTAAGTACTGGAATCGGCAGCATCTATATCAAGCCCGTAGAGGTCGTACGTGCCGTATTCGGTTACGGGACGGATCCCAGTAATATGATTGTCAGATCGTTGCGGCTGCCCAGGGTGATTGTGGCCGTTTTGATCGGCGCATCGCTCGGCGTGGCAGGCGCCATCCTGCAAGGCATCGTTCGAAATCCGCTCACATCGCCGGATACCATCGGCTCAACAGGTGGAGCTACGCTCGGCGCAGTTTCCTTTTTCTTCTTTTTCTCTGATAAAATCAGCATTCACTGGCTGCCTGTTGCCGCCATTCTCGGGGCTTTCGCCGCCACCTTGCTCGTTTACTTTTTCTCATGGAAAAATGGGATCACCCCGCTTCGGCTCGTTCTGATCGGCACAGGGCTTACTGCAGCAATGAGCGCAATCTCGTATCTCATGATGATTTCCGGACCGATCATTCTCGCGAATCAATCCTTGACCTTCATGACAGGGAGCATTTACGGGGTCTCATGGCAAAAAGCCGTGTATCCGCTTCTTCCATGGGTCGGAGTCCTAATCCCGGTTATCTTCTTGTATGCACGTCATATTACCGTACAATCCTTAGGCGAAGACATCGCCCGGAATGTGGGAAGCAGCGTACAGCGCCAGCGCTTTCTGCTCATTATTTTGAGCGTAGCATTGTCCGGCGCTGCCGTAGCCTTCGGTGGTGCCATTAATTTCATCGGCCTCATGGCTCCGCATATTGCCCGCAAGTTCGTAGGACCAAGCTTCGGCTCGCTAATTCCCGTTTCCGCGCTGACGGGCTCCTTGCTCCTGCTTCTTGCGGATCTGGCCGGACGTTTCGTGTTCAAGCCTCTCGATATTCCGGCAGGCGTTTTCACAGCGGCCATCGGCGCGCCTTTGTTCATCTATGTCTTATACCGCAGCAGAAATCGCGGCTAATACTCCCGATAACTAAACACCCCGGTCATCGACATGACCGGGGTATTTCCTTCATAATAGGATAAGTGCTAAATCGTTTTGGCTAAACTAGCCATATTATAATTGCTTTCGAACGTGATACTTGCCGACAGCATATTGTGTCTGACTGTAAAATCGAAGAAGATCTCACCATGGGTCCAGCTCTTCTTCCGCTTCAGCGACTCCAGCGCCATCTGCCGAAATGCTTGATACTGCAGCTCGGTTAGCCCCTTCACCGCCACCTCTGGCAGCACGCCGTCCTTACTTTCAAACGGCAGATGCTTCACGCCGAATTTACCGATTTCATTGTTGCGGATATGAACAAATACCGTACCTGAACTTACATGTGATAATTCATCTCTAATTCTTCTAAACACCAAATCAAGCTGTCTTGCAAGTGACATTGGTTCCAGACTCATCATTTCCCTCCCTAAAGATATAAAATTTTTACTTATTATGTAAATTATCAATGTAAACCTATTATATCGATACTTTTTACATAATTCAACAATTTATTTAAATATTCGTGCAATTTTTACTTTTCTTAACATTT